>JAYWAU010000087.1:0-6648 GCA_043782265.1 Ferruginibacter sp.
AATAATCTTTTGGTTTAGTATCACTGAAGAAAATAGTACCTATGCGTTCAAATGTTTGCTGCCATATTTAACCGGAATAATTAAGCGGAGAGGATACCCCTGGTTCATAGGTAATGGCTTACCATTCATTTCATAACAGAGCAGTGTTTGCGGATGCAGTATGCTCCTGGTATCAATACCAACATAGTATTTTTTATCCGGCGTATTTAAGCCAACATAGTTCATTGCACTTTGGCTTGTTAGATTGTATTTATTTAAAAAATCACTAAACTTTACGCCACTCCAGTGTGTAATCTGGCTCCGGCCTTCTATACATTTAAAATCGAAAATTACTTCTGTTTTTGGCAAAGCTTTTATTTCATCAAGTGAAAGAAAAAGGGTATCTCCCAGTTTTCTAACTACCTGCAATTTCCAGGCGGCCGTATCAAAATCATCACCCAAACCTGCATCACCATTTACCCTTACCCTTGGTACCGCATCTGCCGGCGAGTAGGCTTTACTGCTGTATGCACACCGTAAATATAATTGCTGAATAAATTTTCATTACCGTTTAAAACGGTTCTTAGCGGCCCCGGAATTCCATTATCTTCTGGCTGGTGGTTTAACCAGCGCCAGCCAAACAATGCGGCAATGATTAGCAAAAAGAAAATAGCAAAAGCACGAACAGTTTTGTTACGAATATCTTTTGAGGAAACTATGTTTTCATTTCTGTTTGTCATACAATCAACTATTTTTTTGTTTGTTCATTATTGTAACCGGTTCTTCTATTGCGTCATTTGCAACTGGGGGAACTATAGTTGTCGAAACTACTTCAAACCCCGCAACCATAACTCTAAAATTATTCCATCCTGCCAATATTACCTGGATAATATGAACTACAAAAAAAAGTGTAAATAATATGGTGAGTGTGAAGTGTTCTATTCTTGCCCATTCATAACCTCCCAATAAAGCACATATGGTTTTAAACTGAACAGGTTTGTAAATAGCGATGCCGGTAATAAGCGATCCAAAACCCATAACAATTACTCCGGTGTATGCAATGCGTTGCGCAGCATTGTACTTTTTTTGTGGAGGCAGTCCTTTCCTTATATGCAAATCATGCAATATTATCAGCCAGCTTTCTTTTAGTGATTTCTTATTGGGGAAAATAAGTTTCCACTCACCTGAAAAAAATAAATAAGTAACATAAATAAATCCGTTGATGGCAAACAGCCACATAAATACAAAATGAAAACTCATTCCCTCAGCAATACGAAAGGGAATATTTAGCGCTTAATTAAATGAATCAGGAAAAAATTTAAGTACAGTGGTGGAGCCCCAGCCAATGCGATAGATATCATTTGCCCAATAAATTAGCAAGCCACTCCAAATCATAATAGCCAACAACGGAAAATTTATTCAATGAAACCATCGAATGGAAAGTGGATGTTTTTTTACTATTTTTTTCATCTGTTGCAATGTAAGAATTTTATTTCTGCCGTTTTATTTTTTTCCGGTAAGATGGTAAGCCGTTAATATTTTGCATTTATTTTTTTTGCCGTTTAGGCGTTAAGGCGGTTTTTATTTTTTTGTTATTAAAAAGATTCAGCTATAAATAAACTTAGATTTTATTAACGTCTTAACGCCATACCGGCAATTTTTTATTTTTTAGTAAAACTGAGCGAAACAGAATTCATACAATATCTTAAACCAGTTGGTTTTGGGCCATCATTAAACACATGGCCCAAATGTGCGCCACACCTGCTACAGGTAACTTTTGTACGTTCCATACCATGAGTATTATCCGTTTCATCCAACACATTAATTTTGTTGAGTGGCTGGTAAAAACTAGGCCAGCCTGTACCACTTTCAAATTTGGCATCACTGTTAAATAATTCTAATCCGCAACAAATGCAACTGTAAATTCCCTTTTCATGGTTGTCCCAATATTTACCCGTGTAAGCTTGCTCTGTACCTTCCTTTCGGGTAACTTCAAAGGCTATCGGAGTTAATAGTTTTTTCCACTCTGCATCCGTTTTTGTTATTGCAAATTTTTTGGCAGTTGCCAGGGTGTTTGTCTTAGTTTGTGCATTGCAGGCTGTAAATAGAAAAGCAATGGCTACAATAAATATTTTTTTCATAATAAAATGGTTATGTTTTCTAAAAAAATACGATCTGTAAATATTTTTAGATTTTTACTAAGTAAAGGTTTAACATTTTTAACAAAATAATGTTTCATTTGTAATTGAAATAACTAAAACAATTTTTATGGGAGTCTGGAACCAGATTGCACAGTATTTATTTTTAAAGAAAAAAGATCCCAATGCCCCCAAAACATTTTCGGTAAATTTTATGCATGGCATTAACAGGATATCCATTTTTCTCTTTTTAATTGGCCTGATCATTTTGGCATATAAATTACTCAGGCATTGAGTAAAAAACTATAAATACTTTTAGCCGCATTGGCCGATGCATTGCCACCCTTACTTAACAGGGTTTTTAAATCGGCGTAGTCTTTTGTTAGTTGCTGCTGTTTGTTTACATCAAACAAAATTGTATTTAGTTCAATTTTTAAATTGTTCACTGTCAGCTCATCCTGTATGAGTTCTTTTACAACTTCTTTGTCCATAATCAAATTAACAAGGCAGATGTACTTTATCTTAATTAGCCATTTGGCAATTTGGAAAGAAACCGGGCTGCCTTTATAACAAACCACTTCGGGTACGTTAAACAATGCTGTTTCTAAAGTGGCTGTGCCGCTTGTAACCAGTGCTGCTTTTGCCAAACTCAGTAATTCGTACGTTTTATTAATAACGGAGGATACATTTTTATATGGAGCCAGAAGTTCATTATAAAAATTTTCTTCAAGCCCTGGTGCTTTGGCAACTACAAAATGATAAGTTGGAAAATCTTTTGCCACCTGCAGCATGATGGGGAGTTTTTTTAAAATTTCCTGCTTTCTGCTGCCTGGCAACAGTGCCACCAAATTAATTCCCCGGTTGGGAAAAGAGGCAGCTTTGTAAACATTGGCATTGCTTAAATATTGTTCGTTAAACTCATCAATAACCTGCACCAGCGGATGCCCCACATACTCCACCTGGTATTGCCACTTTTTATAAAACTCTTTTTCGAAAGGTAATATCACCAACATTTTATCGACAGATTTTTTTATTCCTTTTACCCTGCTTTCTTTCCAGGCCCACACCTGCGGAGAAATATAATAGATCACTTTTATGCCTTGTTGTTTTGCCCATTCAGCAATACGCAAATTAAATCCCGGATAATCAATCAATATCAATGCAGCCGGTTTAAAGGCGAGGATATCATTTTTGCAATAATCTAAATTTTTAAAAATAGTCCGCAGGTTTTTTATCACCTCAATAAAGCCCATAAAAGCAAGGTCTTTGTAATGCTTTACCAGTGTGGCTCCGGCCGCTTCCATTTTATCTCCTCCCCAGCAACGGATGCTGGCAGCAGTATCCAATACCTTCAGTTCCTTTATCAGGTTACTGCCATGAAGATCGCCACTTGCCTCGCCTGCTATAATGTAGTATTGCATAATTTTAAATTCTGTTGCAAATTAACTTATACCGCTTTATAAAAAAAGGCCATTTCAATAAACGGAAGCGTTGTTAAAATAATGACATAAAAAAACCCGGTCACAAAAGTGAACCGGGTCCTTTACGATTGCTTGCCAGCTATATTATAAATCTTATCCTGGGCGGATAAAGATTTAAGTTGTCTATCTTAAAAACAACATTTCCCTGTACTTAGGTAATGTCCAGTAAGCATCATCTACCAGTAATTCTAATTTATCTACATGATAACGAATTTCGTCAAAATGCTTTCCTTTAATATCATCGCAATAAGCAATGGCTTTTTCTCTTGTATCTGTAATCACATTGGCTTTTTTTCTTGCTTCAATCATATCCCTTACGCTGGTGCTCATCGCATTAATATGATTGCTGATTTCTTCCAAAATACTCAATTGATTAGAGGAGGAGGATGCAGGTAAACCGGCAGCCTTTAAGCCGTTAATATTTTGAATCAATACATTCTGGTATTTTACAGCCGATGGTAAAATAACAGAAGTTGCTAATTCGCCCATCGTTCTTGCTTCAATCTGTACTTTTTTAATGTATGCTTCCAGCATAATTTCGTGGCGGGCTTCCAATTCAGCATGCGTGTATATTTCATTGCTTTCAAACAGGTTTTTAGACAAGTCTGTAAGGTAAGCGTCCAACGCAAGTGGGGTGGTTTTTACATTTGGTAAACCTCTTTTTTCTGCTTCGGCTGCCCATTCGTCGCTATAACCATCTCCTTCAAACAATACTGTTTTACTTTCAACAATGTATTTTTGAATTACCTGCATAATGGCAATTTCTTTCTTGTCACCTTTTTCAATATGTGCATCAACATCTTTTTTAAATTGTTTCAACGTTTCTGCAACAATTGAATTTAAAACGGTCATGGCGTTGGCACAGTTGGCAGCAGAACCTACCGCACGAAACTCAAATTTGTTACCGGTAAAGGCAAAGGGAGAAGTACGGTTTCTGTCGGTGTTGTCCAGCATCAATTCCGGAATGGTTTTATGAATATCCAGTTTCAACATTGCTTCATCCTGCTCATCAAACTTGCCACCAACACGGGTTTCAACCTGGTTCAATACTTCTGTTAAGTATTTACCAATAAATATAGAGATGATTGCCGGAGGTGCTTCATTAGCACCCAAACGGTGATCGTTACCAGCACTTGCAATAGATGCTCTTAATAAACCTGCATAATCATGAACAGCTTTAATGGTGTTCACAAAGAAGGTTAAAAACATCAGGTTTGTTTTTGGTGTTTTACCCGGTGCTAATAAATTTACGCCTGTATCTGTTGCAATACTCCAGTTATTATGTTTACCACTACCATTGATACCAGCAAATGGTTTTTCATGTAACAAAACAATTAGACCATGACGCTTGGCCACCCTGGTCATAACATCCATCAACAATGTATTGTGATCAACCGCAAGATTTGCTTCTTCAAAAATTGGAGCACACTCAAATTGTGAAGGCGCAACCTCATTATGACGTGTACGTAAAGGAATACCCAATTTGTAAGATTCCTGTTCGTAATCTCTCATGAAAGCATAAATCCTTTCTGGTATAGCACCAAAATAATGATCTTCCAATTGTTGTCCTTTAGCAGGTGCATGTCCAAAAACAGTACGTCCTGTCATAACGATATCAGGGCGGGCATTTACCATACCTGCATCAATTACAAAATATTCCTGCTCCCAACCTAATGTGGCAGTTACTTTAGTTACGTTCTTGTCAAAATACTGACAAACATCAACAGCTGCTTTATCCAATGCTACCAACGCTTTAATCAAGGGGGTTTTAGCATCCAGTGATTCGCCGGTATAACTAACAAAGATGGTAGGGATACACAATGTTTTACCATTGCCAATTTCCATAATGAATGGAGGTGAAGATGGATCCCATGCAGTATAACCGCGGGCTTCAAAAGTTGCTCTTAATCCTCCTGATGGAAAAGAAGAAGCATCCGGCTCCTGTTGTATTAAAGCGGCACCTTCAAATTCTTCAATTGGTGTACCGTCTCCTTTTAATGTAAAGAAAGAATCGTGCTTTTCTGCAGAAAGGTCTGTTAACGGTTGAAACCAATGCGTATAATGGGTAACTCCTTTGCTTTCTGCCCAGGCTCTTAAACCATTTGCAATTTGACTTCCCATAACACGGTCAATCTTTTTTCCATTTTTTATAGAAGCTAATAAACTTTTATATGCTTCATCACTCAAAAACTGACGTGCAGTTTTATGAGTAAATACATTTTCACCAAAAATTCCCGTAATTTTTGTAGAGGCTTTTACAGTAACACTCTGGCCGGTTGCCAAATTGTCAATTGCTTTAAAACGTAGTGATTGCATTTTTTTTAGATTTAGAACCTGCAAAATAGGTTTTTAAATCGAAATAAATGAACTAATTCACAAAAAATTTAGATTTTTTCTTTAAAAACACATAAAAAGTAAATATTATTTTATTTTTTTATCTGTAAAGCAACTTTTATTTTTCCCCAATTTGTATTGCAAACTATTGGAGTTATAAGGAAGGGAAGATATATTGAACGATAACGAACTATTGCCCCAATAATAGGAATAGTATAACCTATTATCAACAGTACAGAAAGGCTGAAAAATAAACTGAAAAGAATAAACGTGTCGGGTTTACCGGTTTTATTTTTAAAGAAAATAAAAAGCAATAAAAGCAATTCATAAAAAAATAATTCAATCGAAAGTGGAACCAGCGCCTTTGATAATTTAATATCCATTAAATAAGGCCGCAGTAAACTATGGTTGATTGCCTGAGGTGCGTTCAATGCAAAACTTTTAAACGTAGGGGCAAGGCTATCGAGGGCTATATAAGTTGAAGCTGTGGGAAGGTGTTTAAAGTCCCATTGTTTTTGTGATATGCTGGCAGGTAAATTCAATTTAGAAGATATTAGAGTGGTATTGAAAAAAATGAACGTGCCAATAGCATAAATAATTACAAAAGTTACTAAAGGTGGATATTTTTTAATACTTGTCAATATCCATGCAAGTAGTGCTGGAAGTAGTGCCATCAGTACATAGTTACGTTGCAGAAAAATAAAAATTAATACAGC
>JAYWAU010000088.1:0-6593 GCA_043782265.1 Ferruginibacter sp.
TGTCTATTGTGTAGGCCTTTTGCGCATACCAGTTTGAAGAGTCGGCATTGGATTCCAGCAAAAAAGCAATTCCCATTGCTCTAAGGGCTAATGCTTCACCGTCAACCGAACCTATTTCATTTTGCAATTTCAAACTCTGTTTGCAATAATATTTTATCTTAACCGCATCTCTATTGTCCAGGGCAATTTGGGCAAGGCTCATTATGGCGGCAGCTTCCACTCTTTTGTTACCCCTTACTTTTGCAATAGAAATGCTTTCGTTTAAAAGCATTTCTGCCTGTGCATGTTTTTTTGTTGCATTATAACTTAAAGAAAGATTTACGAGGCATTGCATTAGAAACATCTCGTCTTTCGATTTACGGGCCACGGCTAATGCTCTCTTGCCATGTTCTATGGCCTTGCCATAATTTGTACGTGAATAATAAAGTATCTGAAGCACATCATCCATTTTTCCTTTCAACAAATCATCGTTTGTGTCATCAATTATTTTTCTGGCTTCAATACAATAAGCAAATGCTTTTTCAAAATCTCCTTTTTCCCTGTGAGAAGTACCAAGGTTTAATAGCGTAGTTCCAATTTTAATTTTATCATTCATTTTTTTTGCAAGAAGCAACACCTCTTCAAAAATTACAAGGCAACTATCATACAGTCCACGTATGTAATAAGTTTGTGCTAAACTTGTAAGTGAACTGTACACACCGAAATCATATGCAATTTTACGGCTTAATTCTGTAGCAGTTCTGCAATACGTCGCAGCCATAAGTGGTTCATTATTTTCAATTACATCGGCCAGTTTAATTAACAACTTAACTTTGTTTGTGTCTTCCTTTGCGTGCTTCAGTTTTATAAGTAGGCTATCTTTTACATTGGACTGTGCATAATTGAACACAAAAACAAAACAACAAAAGATAAAGAGTAAAAATTTTTTCATCAGTCAAAATAGCTTTCATTACTATGGTACAAATTAACCAAGACTAAAAGGTAATCCCCCTCCCCTTTTTCCATGATTTTTTTCCGGTTTACTAAATATCCTGTTTTTCAGGGATACTTTTAAATTTTGGGTGGTGATACTTTCGATGTGAAAATCAAAACTCAAAAAAATGAAAAGAATTTTTATTACACTCATTACATTTTTCTTAGTGGCAAATTCAGTGCCGGCACAATTTAAAAGAACCAAGTCGGCTCCCATTATGGTTATGAACCATCAGTTTCAGGTGATGGAAATATAATTGCTTTCACTTCTACCGCAAACAATATTTCCACAACGGAAAAAGGCACCTCTAATAACAATGTTTTTTTAAGAATATGGTTTTGAATAAAACCATTTTGATCAGCATTGACCCATCGTTCAGAAAAGGTTGGGGGTGGTTCCAATGCTTATTCGGAGTTTGATAGTAATAAAAGAAAAAATATTACAAACATTTCATTTATCACAGGGTTTATACTGTTTGCATAGTATACTGATCGTTCAAATAAAAAAGACTCAACCGCTTAAATTATTTCTAATGAAAAGGATAATGCTCATCGGACTTGTGGCAATTACTATCACTTCGCAGGCACAAGTTTACGTTGACCGTATTGGGTTTACGCTGGAAAGTATTTCCGACATAAATTTTGGCTGGATGACAATTCGTAAACATACTTCCCCACCAAAAGGTAAACAACTTGGCGATAGAATTTACAGTGCCAAACAGATAGGCTACAGCCAGCAATTTGTAGAATGGATGCAACAGTCATATCTGCCTAAGGGTTGTTTAGGGGATGCAGCTTATTATCAAAATTACATAGCCACATTCAGCGGTACAAACAGCCGGTTTGGCAATGCGATCAATATGCATCGTAATGCCTTGCCACATTTGTATGGTGCCCAGTCAAAAATGTATATGTTTTTAAAAAAGGATGCACAAGGGAAATTTGTACCACAAAATAACCTGGCAGAAAATTGGCGCATTGAGGCCAATGGACTGGAATCAATCAGCAACCCGGTATCATTTATTTCAAGTACAGAAGAATATTATTTTGTACTGCCTGATTTTTCCGGCACATCAAAAGGATATAATGCTGATGACAAAGTTGCAAGTAATTTAATGGGATTTACTAATCACAAAAATCTATCAACGTATAAACATTTTTACATCCCACACGACGGCTATGTTGTTATAATGACTAAAGACAAGGAACTGCCTTTTGAAAAAATAACTATCGGTGAGTTTTTTGCACAGGCAGAAAAGCAATTTCCGGTTTGGCAAAATATTGAACCTGTATCAGCAGAAAACTTTGCAACTGCTCAAAAGAATCTTGCCAGGCTAAAAGAAAAATATAAAAACAAATGGAATGACATCGCTGAATTGCAACTGTCCGGCACTCAAATTACTCTTCAAAGTTTTGTAAATGCAACAGAAGGTTATAGTGATATATTTGACAAAAAGGACATATACGGAAAGGAAAGCATACACACTACTTTCCCCATTTTAAAAGTAAAAAAGACTACCATGTCACTTTGCAAAACAGACCAGCCTCAATGGCTGGTTATTAAGTGGACAATGAGTATGCCTAACCAACCATATAATATCTACTTACACGAATCCATCCTCAACAATTTTAATTTTGATTATGTCTATAATTTCTTATTTGATCCTGACAAAATAAAAGGTCAACCCTACAACCCACTTCGTTCTCCTTCCTACAAAGAAGCAGTAGTAGTTACTGAGGCATCAGAATCATTTAAGAAAAACCATGTAGATAAAAACGTTTTTTTCTTTGAAGATTTTTCTACAACGGTTGTTGGTAAAATACCCATTGGCTGGAAAAGCAATCTAGGTTCCGGCGGCCGCAGCAGAGCTATTCCTGCAACTCACTTATTCAACGCCCTGTCATTTTATAGCTACAATTCGGGAACGAATGATAAATATTTTATCAGCAATATTAAAATAACAAAAGACTAAACATCAGCCTTTAAGTAAAGTAAAAAAGTATATATTGAATATTTTTGTTTAAGAAAAAAATATAAAAATGAAAATGAAGTTTATCTGCTCAACATGTATGCTCCTTATAATCATTGGAGTTACTTTCGCCCAATCCAAACCAAAACCCAGGCAGGAAAAGCCTGCATCTAAGTCTGAAATGGAAAAGATGATGAAAGAGGCGCAGATGGAAATAGACAACATGGATCCTGAAACATTACGAATGATGGATAGTTTAGGTATCAAAAAACCATCATTTAAAAATGTACCAACGGTAAGTGATAAGCAACTGGCAGACGCAAATGAAAATGAAAATAGAATTGTTCCTAAGAAAGATGTTTTAAGAATTGCAGCCATACCCAAAACTGCTACTGATGGCAATATGGGTGCATATATTATTGCCATTCAAAATAAAGCCGCAGCCCTATTGAAACCGGAAGTAAAAAACATGGCAGATAAAATTTACAGTTACATCAAATCAAAAAGCAGGAACAGTGCTGAAGCTGGTAACATGGCTACAGGTTTATGGGCAGGAGGAAAGCCCGAAATTGCTTATTTCACCCTGGGTAAAATTTGTGCTGAGGATCCTACTAATACAGATAATCTCAGCAATTATGCTTCCATGCTTTCCATGTTAGGTGCACAACATTTAGCCATACCAATTCTTAATAATCTCAATACAAAATTTCCCCAAAACAGTACGATACTCAACAACCTTGGGCAGGCCTGGTATGGCCTGGGTGACATTGCAAAAGCAGAAAAATATTTAGACAGCGCCATTCGGTTATACGCTTATCATCCGCAGGCTACTTATACAAAATCATTTATAGAAGAAAGCAGGGGCAATAAAACGGAAGCAGTTAATCTGGTAAAAAAATCAATTCTTCATTCTTATTCAAAAGAGAAAGAAGACCGCTTACGCAAGATGGGACATAAGCTTACTGCCAAAGAAGTTTCACTTCCCAAAAACACCAAAGCCGACGCTTTAAATCTTGGCGGTTTTGCACCTCCTCCTTTTCCACAATCAGTTGATCAATGCATAGCACTTGAACCGGAATGGACAAACTATCGCCAGCAAATGAAAACCCAGGCGTCATCATTAAAAAATCAATTGGAAGATACCTGGAAGTTGGCGATGCAAAAACAGGAACAAAGAAATAATGAAAATATTGCTATGGTAAAAGCATCAATTAATTCCGGAAGTACGCAGAGTGATCTCTCGCTTGTTCCGCTACATGCCGCACCAGCATACCTGAAACAAAATGAAGTAAAAGAAGAATATGATCGCCAGTTATCAGCTTTAATGAAAAAAGCAGCAACCTTTTTCAATGGTACCGCTGTATCACTAAAGCAGCAATATGACAATGAAATGGATAAATTAAAAGAAGAAGATTTAGAGCAAACAGGAGAAGGATTACCCAATAAAGATTTTTGTCCTAAATACAAAGAAACCAGTGATAAATACCTGCGGGCATACAATGGCGCAATAGAACCGTTTTTCAAAGAGTATCTTGAACTCCTGAAAAAATACTTAAATGAAATGACCTACTGGCAGATATATTCTGAATGGCCGGAAAAATTTGAAGCACATAAGCTGGAAGCCAAAATTTCATGGCTTGGCGCCCTTTGTGCTGAACCGCCTCTTGATTTTACATCAATTACTGAATTTAAATGTGCCACGCCACCTGAGGCAGAGGCAGGAAAACTCTCACACTTTGATGATGTTGCCTGCAAGTACAATGACACAATGAATTTAAAAATAATAAAGTTTATAAACAACTGTAGTCGTATGACCAGTAAATTTGATTTTATGTTTCTAAATTATGTTAGAAAAGATGATTTTGAACGGGCAGAGGGTGATACCTATATCAGCAGCACTTACAAACTAAGCGCCGAGGCTGGAGAAGATTTTAAACCAGGGCCACTCAAAATAGAAGCTAAAATTGGAGGAGGAATCGAATTTGAATTTGGACGGCAGGGCTTAGAGGATGTAACATTAATTGGAGAAATTAAAGTGGGGGCAGGTACAGGCATATTGGATGAAGACGAGAAGACAAAATCAACAGGAATTGGTATAGCTGGGAAGGATGCTTTCCCCACAACTGTGGAAGCAGGTGTGGAAGGTCGAATCAGCATTATCAGCGGAAAAGGTTCTGTTTCAGGAACAGGTGTTTTAGAAGACATTAAAATAACTGAATGGAAAAGTATCTATTAAATAAATAAAAACTGCGGTACGCTAAGGCCATTATAAAATACAATATTGTTTTTAATTTTTAAGAGGATATGTATCACCCAATTACAGATAGGTAATAATAAATTAATCACACCATGAAAAATATATTCTTGTTGTTTGTACTGCAGCTTCTTTTAGCAAAATCTTTTGGCCAATTAAGCCCCGAACAACGTATCCAGGACAGTGTGATAGGATGGGGGAATATTAACTACTTCGATAATAAAATAAAACCTGCTACAGATCCGATACAAAAAAAGCGAATTGAGATTGATAATACCATTGTAGAATGGATGAAAAAAAGCTATACACCGGTGGGTGGCCTCGGTACTTTTACCCGGCAAAATTTTACGATAATTTATGGTGTTTATTTTATGGTTTGGAATGTAACTTTTTCCAAAGAATACCTTGATGAGAAAGGGCATTTTAAACCCGTTGCTGAAGAAAATACACCCTTCGAAATTTCGGTAAATAATATTCCGGCAAGTTATTCGGTGAAATTTCTAAATGGCACCGGCGATTATTATTTTACCTGGCCACCTGATGGTTATTTTGATTGGGAAAAGAATAAAGACGCTGACCCCAAAATTCATCCTAATGTGTACAAACATATTACCCGTATTAATGAACTGCACACTGTTTTTCTTGCTCCCAACAACAAACTTCCGTTTGTAGCAATTACCAAAGGAGAATACCTTAATAAAAGTGAAGAAGCACTTGATAAGGAATTAAAAAATAAAAAAGAGGAAATCGACAATCATTTTTCTAATACTAAAAGCCGAGAAGATGCTTATCAATACCAATTAAAACAGTTTGAACGTTACAGAAATGCCATACAGAAATGGAAAGAAAAATACAGAGATCAGTTGAATGAGCCTGCCGTTTTACATAATATGCAACCTACTATCATTACCGACTTTTTTGGAGATATGGATCCTTTTGCCATCAGTGCTATTGAGAAAAACAGGAAACAATATTTTCCTTTATACAAAGTACCCGCTGATGTAATGGAGAAATGCAAAACAGCACAGCCGCAATGGGTAGCTGTTTGGGTTCGTTATAAAACCAAAGAAGACGGCAACCAGTTATATGAAATGTACACAGCCGTTACCCAAAATTTGAATTATGAGTACATGTACAACTACTTCTTTGATCCTGAAAAAGTAAAAGGCATAACCTACCATCCGGCAAACGAAGAGCAATTAAATGCAAGGCTAAATAGTTATCGCAAAAGAACCGCTGATGCTACTGTAGCCAGCAACACTGCAAAAACAAATTTGCCGCCTAATGTAATTTTTTTAGATGAATTTGCCGGCAGTAGTGAAGGCGGAGAACCTGCCAATTGGTTTTTTAGAAGATATGGAAAACATACAGTTATTGCTATCCCAAAAAATGAGATC
>JAYWAU010000089.1:0-6589 GCA_043782265.1 Ferruginibacter sp.
AGATAACCGTGGACTCCGTTATGGAGACGGTTTATTTGAAACTATCAAAATGAAGAAAGGTCAATTAATTCAGGATGATGAGCATTTTGCAAGGCTATGGAATGGAATGAAGGTTTTGCAGTTTGATATTCCTAAACAGTTTACACCAGATAAACTGCAAGAGGAAATTGCGATATTGGTAAAAAAAAATGGTCATGAAAATGCTGCGAGAGTAAGGTTAAATGTATTTAGAGGAAATGGAGGATTGTATGATGCAAAAAATTATTTCCCCAATTACATCATTCAAAGTTGGGCTTTACCCGAAGGAAATGGTGAATGGAATAGCAATGGTTTGATTGCAGGTGTTTATGAAGAAGTTAAAAAGTCCTGTGACATATTGAGCAACTTAAAGCATAATAATTATCTGCCTTATATTTTAGCGGCATTAAAAGCTAAAAAAGAAAAATGGAACGATGCTATTCTCTTAAACACTTATGGACGAATTTGTGATACTACAATTGCTAATATATTTTTAATTCAAGATGGCGTTATTTATACGCCAGCTTTGACTGAAGGTTGTGTTGCAGGCGTTATGAGAAAAAAAATAATTCAGGAATTAATAAAGTTTCAGTTTAAACTTACCGAGAAAGAAATTTCCAAAGACGATCTACTAAATGCGGATGAGATTTTTTTCACTAATAGCATCTACAATTTGCGATGGGTTCAGCGTATTGGCAATAAAGAATTTTCAAATGTAATCAGCAGAAAAATATATGATACCGTTATCTCAACTATTGGGTAATTGTATTGTTATTAAATTAAATTCTCTAATTTAAATTTGGCATTTTTACTTACAAGTAATAACAATATATGCAGACAGTTAATATTTTTTGGTTTAGAAGAGATTTACGCTTAGTTGATAGCGCAGGTTTATACCATGCATTGAAAAGTGAAAATCCAGTAATACCTATATTTATATTTGATAAAAATATTCTTGATAAACTGGAAGATAAAACCGACAGAAGAGTCGAATTTATCCATGCTGCATTGGAAGAAATTCAAAGTGATTTACTTTTAATAGGATCTTCACTTGAAGTTTATTATGGAATGCCTGTAGATGTATTTAAAAAACTTTTAGCCAAATACAATATTGATAAAGTATTTGCAAATCATGATTATGAACCTTATGCATTGGAAAGGGAATTAGATATTGTTAAATTATTAAAGACCAAAGAGGCTTCCCTGGTAACTTTTAAAGACCAGGTTTTATTAGAGAAAGGCGAGGTGATGAAGGATGATGGAAAGCCCTATACTGTTTTTACCCCTTATAGCAGAAAATGGAAATCTTTATTGAGGGATTACCATCTGAAACCTTATCCTACAAAAAAATATTTTAAAAATTTTTATAAACAACCTCCGCAAAAAATTCCCTCTTTAATCTCAATGGATTTTATTGGAATAAATAGACCGTTTCCCATAAAAGACTTGAAAGAAGAACTAATAAAAAAATATTCCGATCAAAGAAATTTTCCCGCCATTGAAGGGACTTCAAAATTAGGAGTTCATTTACGTTTTGGAACTATAAGTATAAGGGAACTAGCTGCACGAAGTAAAAACCTCTCAGATACTTATTTGAACGAATTAATCTGGAGAGATTTTTATCACATGATTTTATGGAATTTTCCTGATGTAGGCAAAGGGAAAGCATTTAAACCTTTATATGATACAATTAAATGGAGAAACGATACAGGAGAATTTGAAAGCTGGTGTAATGGTAAAACCGGTTATCCAATTGTTGATGCTGGGATGCGGGAATTGAAAGCAACTGGTTTTATGCACAATCGTGTACGCATGATTGTTGCTTCTTTTTTATCAAAACATTTATTATTAGACTGGCGATTAGGCGAAGCTTATTTTGCACAAAAATTGTTAGACTTTGATTTGGCAGCTAATAATGGTGGCTGGCAATGGGCTGCAGGTAGCGGTTGTGATGCAGCACCCTATTTCAGAATATTTAATCCAAGATTGCAAACTGAAAAATTTGATAAACAATTAAAATATATTCGCCATTGGGTTCCGGAACTGGATAGTTTTGATTACCCTATACCTATCGTTGATCATGAATTTGCAAGGAAACGTTGTTTGGAAGTGTATAGTGAGGCATTGAAAATAAAATAGCAGGGTACTTTTATCCCTTTTTAATTAATAAAAATATTTCTATAATCAACAATACAATTATTAGTTTCCTGATAAACTTTCAATAGTCTTTTAATACTTGTTTTGCCTTCTCTCCCTAAATCAAGCGAAAACTTATTTACATATAAATCAATATGCTTACGCATTACAGCTTCGCTCATTTCCTGTGCGTTGTTACGAATATAATCATTTAACAGGGGATAATTTATAAACGCATATTCAATACTTTTTTTAATAAGACTATCAATTTTCTTTTGAATGTTTGTTGCGATTTTTCTTTTGATAACAATGCCGCCTAATGGGATAGCACTGCCGGTTTCTTTTTCCCAAAAATTACCCAGGTCTATAATTTTTTTAAGTCCTTTATCCTGGTAAGTAAAACGGTTTTCATGGATGATTACTCCCAACCCTTTTCCCTGAGCAACAAAATTTTCAATTTCATCATATCTCAAATAAAGTTTCCTTTTTGCAGTTGGGTAAGCAAGTGAAAAAAGCAGGTGAGCAGTTGTTTGTTCGCCGGGTATTGCAATAGTGTAATCATCAACTTTCGTTGATGTTATTGCATTTTTTGTTATAAGTAATGGGCCTACACCTCTGCCTAAAGCACTGCCGCTATTAAGAACTGCATACTCATCTAATACCAATGGTAATACACCATAGCTTAATTTGGTGATATCTAATTTCCCGATCATAGCCCACTTGTTAAGGGTCTGTACATCTTCCAGAATTACTTCAAAATTAATATCTCCGGTATCAATTTTTTTATTTACCAATGCATCAAAAATAAAGGTATCGTTCGGGCATGGAGAAAATCCTAAAGTATATTTCATTATAAGTTGTTGATCATATTTTTTAGTTCAATATTTAAATTACTAACAGCATCTTTTATTACCCATTTGGTCTTGTCTCTTTCTCCAACAGAATTGCTAATACTTCTTATTTGTATAAAAGGAATTTTTTGTTGCAGGCAAACAAAATGAAAAGCAGCGCCTTCCATGCTTTCCACATCTGGCAAAAAATGATGTTGTAATTGCTGTTTTTGAAACAGACTATCACTGATTTTGTTTACAGTAATCGCCTTTACCGGTTCTAAAGATGGCTCATTAAAAAATCTTAAAGTATCATTAACCAGCCATCCATTAATAAAAGGGAAATCATCTTTTTCTCCAAATCCTGCATCAAAGAGGGTTGAAAAATGTTGTTTTTCTTCTATTCCCACATCACCAAAACTATCCTGTTTTATTAATACGGTTTGTCCCAATTGAATATGGTTAGTAAAAGTGCCTGCAATTCCAGCCTGTATCACCATATCTGGTTTTTTATTTAAGAAGTTTAAAGTGAGCAGATAAGTAGTACTTACCTGGCCAACACCGGTTATTAATATTTCAATTATGTGATTATTTAGCTTGTATTGTTTCATTTCAAGCAATGTTATAGTCGGCTGTATTTCAAATTTTGTAGCTGCAACAAGTAATATATACATTCTGCAAAATTCGTACTTACTCTTCATATTTCAGGATTTAGCAATTACCTTTGCCGAAATTTTACATCGGGGATGGTTTACATTACACGTATAGAACATTTTAATGCTGCCCACAGGTTGTTTAATCCTGCATGGAGCTATGAACAGAATGAAGCAGTTTTTGGTAAATGTGCCAATGAAAACTGGCATGGGCATAACTTTGAATTATATGTTACAATAAAAGGACACCCCAATCCGGATACAGGCTTTGTATATGATGTAAAAAGATTAAGCATGATTGTAAAAGAACATGTGATAGATAAACTGGATCATAAAAACCTGAATGTTGATGTTGATTTTATGACCGGGAAACTTTGCTCTATTGAAAATTTGGTGATTGCTATTTGGGAGCAATTAAAACCTCATTTGCCGAAAGAAGTGCAATTACATAGCCTAAAATTGTATGAAACTCCCCGAATTTTTGTTGAATACTTTGGCAATTAATTTAGTAGTTATTGCAAACAAATAGTAATTTCAATTGTATTTATATCTTTTATAACGTTAGGTTTAAAAAGCAAACTTCTGTTTTAACCTTTATATCATCATTCTTAAAAATGATTTTTATTACTCCTGTACGCAAATACTGAGTAGTTCAAAATACTTTAAATAATGTTTAGTCTTTCAAAATGGATAACAAAGTAGCAGTCTACAGAAAAGAACATTTTAATGCGGCCCATCGTTTACATAATCCACTTTGGGATGATGAAACTAATGCAACTGTGTTTGGTAAATGTAATAACCCCAATTTTCATGGTCATAATTATGAATTAATTGTAAAAGTAATTGGTGTACCAGATCAAGCTACAGGTTATGTTTATGATATGAAGTTGTTAAGTGATCTGATAAAGGAAAATGTTTTAGAACGGTTTGATCATAAAAATTTAAATTTGGATACAACTGAATTTAAAAACCTTAACCCAAGTGCAGAAAATATTGTAGTGGTTATTTACAATATTCTCAGAGATAAGATAGCACCAAGATTTGACCTTCAGGTACGTTTATATGAAACTGAAAGAAATTTTGTTGAATATCCGGCTTATTGATAGCTGCCTGTAAAATTTAAGTGAGTGTTACAGAACAAAACTTATATGATGTTGTTTAATGGCTATCAAACTAAATTTAATCTTAACACAATAAAATGGCATACAAAAAAATAGATCAATATGACGAAGAAGTAACTTTAGGACTGTTAAAAAATTATAAAGAAGCACTGGGTTTACTTGGGGAGGATGTGGAAAGGGAAGGTCTTGAGAAAACACCCGAAAGAGTAGCTAAAGCTATGCAGTTTTTAACACAAGGCTATCAACAGGATGCCAATGCAATATTAAATTCAGCCAAATTTCATGAAGAAGTTAGTGAAATGGTGATTGTGAAAGATATTGAGTTATATAGTATGTGCGAACACCACATGTTGCCCTTTTATGGTAAAGCACATGTGGCTTATATACCAAATGGCTGGATAACAGGATTAAGTAAAATAGCCAGGGTGGTGGATGTTTACAGCAGAAGATTACAGGTGCAGGAAAGACTGACACACCAGATTTTAAATTCAATTAAAGAAACATTAAATCCTTTAGGAGTTGCCGTTGTAATTGAAGCATCACATTTGTGCATGATGATGCGGGGTGTACAAAAACAAAACTCTGTTACAACAACTTCAGCCTTTTGGGGCGAGTTTGAAAAAAATGAAACCAGGAGTGAGTTTGTAAAACTCATCAGCGCCAAATTGCATTAATATAATTTCTTATGAAATTTATTATCCCTCTTTTTGAGGGATTTTTTGTTTTATTTGCAGAATAAAAAATAATGAAATTATGGCACATGCGTATGTTTTTCCCGGCCAGGGAAGTCAGTTTTCAGGAATGGGTAAAATTTTATATGATACCAATACATTGGCACATGATTTATTTGAGCAGGCAAACCAGATTGCAGGCTTTCGTATTTCTGATATTATGTTCGGTGGCACAGATGAAGATTTGAAACAGACCAATGTAACCCAACCAGCCGTTTTTTTACATGCAGTTATTGCATTTAAAACGTTGAGTGGTGCTAAACCCGATATGGTAGCAGGGCATTCATTAGGCGAGTTTTCAGCATTGGTGGCAAATGGCACTTTAAGTTTTGAAGACGCATTTAAATTGGTCTCTATAAGGGCAAAAGCAATGCAAAGAGCTTGCGAGCTAATACCTTCAACAATGGCTGCTGTATTGGCTTTGGCAGATGACAAAGTAGAAGAAGTATGTGCTGCTGTTCAAAAAGAAACAGGAGAAATTGTAGTGCCGGCAAATTACAATTGCCCCGGCCAACTGGTAATAAGTGGATCTTTAAAAGGTATTGAAATTGCCTGCGAGAAAATGAAAGCTGCTGGTGCAAAAAGGGCAATACTATTGCCGGTAGGAGGAGCATTTCATTCCCCTTTAATGTTGCCTGCAAAAGACGAATTAGCTGCAGCTATTGAAGCAACGACCTTTAATACTCCTTTATGTCCTGTGTATCAAAATATAGTTGCAAACGGGGTATTCGATGCTTCCGAAATAAAAAGAAATTTAATTGATCAATTAACAGGAGCGGTTAGATGGACACAAAGTGTGCAAGCAATGATTACAGATGGGGCTACCCATTTTACAGAAGTTGGCCCCGGTAAAGTACTGCAGGGATTGGTGCAGAAAATTAATAAGGAAATGGTTACCGACGGTGTTAGTTAAATTTGAATGAAGCGTGGTGAATAATGAGGTATTGAGGATGTTCTATTTCTTTTAATTAAAAAACCTGTTTTAATAAGAAAGCCTTCCACAATAGACTGAACCCAAAAGGTTAGACAAATTTAAAATTAATTTTGATAATGATGAGCTCGATATTGTATCGGGCTCATTGCTTTTAGAATTAGTTTTA
>JAYWAU010000090.1:0-6568 GCA_043782265.1 Ferruginibacter sp.
TACATGAGAAGTTTTAAATTTGACACCTGCGCCAGATGGTGGTTGGTGTAAAGAAAAGACAAGAATATTCTGCAAGGACCATATTGCCAGATTTATTAAATTCGCTATCGAATAAGCGGCTACTATTAATCAAAGGCTTTAACAATTAACCCTTTTACCAAACCCTTATAACCATTCACCCTATGACTTTATGTAAAATTTTATTCAGCACAATACTGTTCATCACCTGCTATACTGTACAGGGCCAAACCAAGCAGTTACAGAAACGGGGGAACAGGTATTATTAGCTGCTGATGGCACCTGGCGATATGTTAAAGCGGTAAAAAATAATGATTCAATTGCTGTTAACCCAACACAATTTAAAAAAACTTCAACGGCAAACTTTCTGTTAAAGAGTAAAATTGCCCCTATTGGTGTCTGGCTTAATTCAAAGCAATGGAACTTTGAAAAGTCAGTCGGTGATGCATCTGAATACTCGTTTTCATTAAAAGAAAACAGCTCCGTAGGAGGGCAGATTGTTATAGAGTCCATGGGGATGGATTTAAAAAGTTTAAGAAAAATAGCCATTGAGGGTATGCAGGCAGTCTCTTCCCAATTTAAGATTGTTCATGAAGAAACCCGGTCTGTAAATGGATTACCGGTTTTGTATATACACAGCGATGCAGTAGTGCAGGGTATCAAAATAAATTATCTAACTTACTATTTTACCAACTCAGAAAGTACGGTGCAGTTTATTGGCTACATTTCGAAGAATGTGATTGAAAAGTACAAAAGTACCATGGAAGAATTGTTAAACGGGCTGGTAACGTTAACTAAAGGTGAACAGGCAGATACTTCCGTAAATACAAGCGGCATTCAAAGTTCGCTCGCTGACAACAGCAATTGCAAGGCCCTGTTTACCAGCAACTGGAGTTATACTGCAAATGGGAAAAAATACATTGACAGAATTGAAGGTAACAAGATGCATGAAATAACGGAAGACAAACAGTATAAAACCATTTGGTTAATCACCTGGTTAGATAAATGTACCTATGTTTTACGATTGCTGACCTCGAATGATCCTGCAGCAAAATTAATAAAGCCAGATAGCCCCATTACCATTGAGGTATTAGAAATGGATGCCGATAAAATGAGTTACCAGCTAAGCTATGGCGGTGCAAAAAAGCTAGGGGAAATGACAAAAGAAAAATAAAGATGTTACTTCCGTAGTTGGTGTAAACTCATCCTGGCGCAGGAGTGCATTAACCGAACGAAATGATAATAGGCTCAGTCTGGCGCAGGAGTGTATTAAGCTAACGAAATCATAATAGGCGCTCGAATGAGGCGATGGTTTTGCAGGGTTGGGTTTCCAGCGTTAGCACGTTACTACTATCTGGTAATAAAAAGTTGCCGCATGGAAGATCAGTAACAAGAAGGCACAGGAGAAGGACACCTGCGCCAGATGGTAAAAGAGAAAGCTAAAGAACTTAATTAATGTGTTTATATCAGTTTGGGATGTCATCCATTCAAGTGAAGTATTCTAAAGGAAGTCGTGATCGGTGGTGCCACCTCACCACAGGAAGAAAAGGTTTTCTGTAATGGACGGTTACCAACCACGGAAGCAACAGCTTCCAAATGTTGCTCACAATATTAAACGGGTATAAAAATAATTTTTTTGTATTTTGCGTGTTGAAACCAAAACAATTTATATGAAAAATAAATTTCTTTCGGCAATTGGCACAATCGTTCTTGTTGCAACTTTCTTTCAATCGGCAGCACAGAATTATGATACAGTTAAAATAATAACACATAAAGTAACAGAAAAAATTTTTACGCTGGAGGGTGACGGCGGAAATATTGGCGTACTTACCGGGAATGATGGAACAATAATTATTGACGACCAGTTTGCACCGCTTTCTGAAAAAATAAAAACTGCTTTAAAAGCACTTAACGATAAACCTGTAAGGTTTGTGATAAACACACATTTTCATGGTGACCATTCAGGTGGCAATGAAAATTTTGGGAAAGATGGAGCGGTAATTATAGCACAAGACAACAGCCGGTCAAGAATGACTACTGAACAATTTATTGCTGCATTCAATTCGCGAACACCTGCTGCACCTTACGATGCATTGCCAAAAGTAACTTTTACTGAGTCGGTAACACTTCACCTGAACGGAGAAACACTGCAGGTGATGCATGTAAGCAATGCACATACAGATGGTGATGCAATTATATTCTTCAAAGAATCAAACGTTATTCATACCGGTGATGTGTATGTAAGATATGGCCTGCCATTTATTGATCAGCCGCATGGTGGCAGTATTGATGGAATGATAAAAGGTACTGACCAGATTATTGCACTTGCAAATGACGTTACAAAAATTATTCCCGGGCATGGTGCCATTGCAACAAAGAAAGATTTGATTGAATACAGAGCGATGCTGCAAACTTTGCGTGACAGGATTGCAGGCGCCATGAGTAAAGGCAAAACACTTACTGAGATTATTGCGTCAGCTCCCACGAAAGAATATCCAGCAGTATTTGACCGTTCTGTTTTTATAACGCTGGTATATGATTCTCTTAAAAAATAAAATTCATTCATTGTATTTGTCTTTGCATTTTAAGAAACTGTTTGAGTTAAATATTTTATTGTTATAAAAAATCATTGGCAACAATTTCGTGGGGAAAGATATAAAGGTAAACTACTGGTCTCGCATTTTTCGGGACTTACAAGGACATAAACAAACAATTTCCCTGCACCCTCAATCGGTGATAAAGATATATAATCAAATGATCTTTTTATTATTTGTTTGTTTGCTTCCTTGGTTGTGTATTTATGCGCTGAATGATTAACATGTTGCCATAGACAGGGCAATTACATTATTAGCGCTCATAACATTTCGCTAAAATTTGTACAATCACTTTCAGTTGAATTCTGTTAAACTTTTCAGAACATTAAGCTATTCATTGTTCTCGTTGTTTTAAAATAGTATTTTGATGCTTCTAAAACTTTACTTATGGGTATCAGCTGGATCATCTTTATTGTGGCTACACTGGGCTGGCATATTGGTTTATATGGCATGTTTAAAAAGGCAGGTATGTCACCTTGGAAAGCCCTGGTGCCTATTTACAACACCTGGTGCATGGTGCAAAAAATGAAACTTCACAAGGGGTGGTTTGTATTGCAGTTTATTCCCATCGCCGGCCAGTTTATCACTATGTGGATCACCATCAAATTCGTTGAATATTTTAACCGTTTCGGTTTTTGGCAGCATAGTGCCACTGTAATGGTTCCCTTTATTTATTTTCCATATCTGGGGTTCAGTAAAATTGAAAAATATGCAGGCGAACCGGCTGTGAACAAGTATAAAAAATCGACTGCAAGAGAATGGATCGATGCGGCTGCTTTTGCAGTAGTGGCTGCCACAATCATACGTACCTTCGCCTTTGAGGCATATGCCATACCTACACCATCTGAAGAAAAAACATTGCTCGTTAATGACTATTTATTTGTAAGCAAATGGACCTATGGCCCACGCATTCCCAATACGCCGCTGGCCATGCCTTTTGTACACAATACAATGCCAATAGGCAATGCAAAAAGTTATGTGGAGTGGATACATATTCCCTATACCCGTTGGTTTGCCACCCCCGTAAAGCGCAATGATGCCGTGGTATTTAATTTGCCGGTGAACGATTCACTGATCAATGATCCTGCTGTAGATGGGGAGCAGCAATTTGGCTCAAAAGTTACTTATTACCAGGCTATACGGGATGAAATGAATGAGGGGCATCTGACAGACCAAAAGGCCAGGGAAATGGTGTGGGATAAATATGGCGATATGATCATTACCCGGCCGGTAGATAAAAGAGAAAATTTTATTAAGCGTTGTGTTGGCATTGCCGGTGATACCATCCAGGTGATAAATGGGGCCTTACTTGTAAACAGTCAGCCGCAGGCATATTTTCCGCAATCGCAGCGATATTATAAATTGACTACACCGCCCAATTCAGCTTTACTGGACAATAAGGAAACAGCAGAGGATGTACTAGTGCCGATGGGCATACATGTTCGTTTTGAACAAAGAGATGTGCAGCAAATTGACCGCAACACTTACCTGGTAAATATTACCAACGAAGAAAAAAAGCATTTAACTATACCAGCCGGTTATTCCATTACCAATTTTATTTACCCCGTGGGAAATGAAATATTTCCCTACTATGATTTCGCAAAGCAATGGAGTGCTGATAATTACGGTCCGTTGTACATTCCAAAAAAGGGCGTCATCATTGAGTTAACACCGGATAATTATATCCGCTACGAAAGGTGTATCCGCACTTATGAAGGCAACACACTCGAAAATAAGGCCGGTAAAATTTATGTAAACGGGAAAGCAACAACCAGCTACACTTTTAAAATGAATTACTACTGGCTGATGGGAGACAACCGTAACAATTCACTGGACAGCCGCTATTGGGGATTTGTACCGGAAGATCATGTGGTGGGCAAAGCTTCCTTAATCTGGTTTAGCTGGCAGGATGGTCCACGCTGGAAAAGGTTGTTTAGTTTGATCAAATAAATGCTGCTACCGTGGTTACTGTACTTCTGTGGTTGCGTAACCTCTTTCCCACCAAATAGGTGTCCCCACCGACGGTTAACAAAATGAATTATCTTACAAATAAAAGTGAAAGCCATTTTCGTTACAGGAGATACACGACCAGGAAGTAAATGATTTTGTACTTATTATAAACCATTATGATTAATTTATCGCATGCTGAGAATCAAATTCACTGTGTAACGAATTTTCAAGACCTTGTTTCCACACCTTTTCATGGAGCAATAAATGCGATTTGCTGGAATCGTAAACTAACAGGTGATTTTTCTGAGATTGTCGACAAGGTAGCGCTAAACAAAAATATAACGGTACTTGATGAAGCCGAGCTTCTTGCACTTCAGTTAAGTGAACAGGGGCAGCTTGCCCGTGAAATACTGTTACATGATTTGAAGCTGTTGAAAGCGCATGGCGCCTCTCCCATCCTTAATGTAATCAAGTGCTATGATAGAGATGATGCCTGCCCGTTTTTTCCTACGGATGTTTATTCTTTTCATGTAGATCGCTCTCCTGTACCTACAGATACCTTTTTATGCACCTACTATGGCGAGCAGAGTGAAATATTGCCAAATGCACAAGCCAAACAAAAAGTGCTTGTTCCCGAAATACGTGCTGAACTCAAAAAACTATATGGTGGAGCACCGGAAGGTTTTGAATCATTTTTAAGTGAGCATTTCTTTGATCTTCACTATTTGGCTAAACCTGCCGCAAGCCCTGTCAGCTTAGGCCTCGGAAACTTATGGAGGTTGGCGATTGATCATCCTGAAAGTCAGGTTCTTCCTTGTGTTCACCGTGCGCCAACCGAAAAAACAGGTCAGCACCGGTTGTTGATGATCTGTTGAATGCAAATCAATTAAGTGCCCACTGGCACAGGCGTGTATTAACCGAACGAAATAATAATAGGCGCAGGCATGAAGCGATGGTTTTGCGGGGTAGGTTTCTGGTGTTAGCAGGTTACTAATAGTAGGTAATGAAAAGTTGCTGTATTGAAAGTAACAAGAAGGCACAGGAGAAGGACACCTGCGCCAAATGGTCGGCGAGGACACCGGAATACGGGAGGAAAGGATTTTCGATCATGGGGGATACACCAAACATGGAATCTTTAACACGCATTGATATTTTAAGTTTTCGTTTTAAAACTTTATATGCCATCCTGATAAAGGGGGCAAAAATGCTTATTGCTGAAATTGCTATTCTATTTATTTATTCTGATAACTATCCACCCACCTTCGGACAGTTTTAGAACACCTTCGTCCTCATCCCTTTGAATTGCTTTCAATAAATTGTAAGTTTCCAATGTTATTCCGCTTTTAACTGTTTATTGCAATATTCGGATACCAGGAAATACTGCTATTTTATACCCTTAATGGTTTTAGAATAAGTCAATCGTTTCAATCTGCGTTAAACTTTTAAGCTTTCTTTAATTTAAAAAAATGTATGAAGAAGACTTCTATAATATTACTTTTTATTGCGGGTGTATTAATATGCACAACTCCCCGGGCAAATGCACAGGCTTCCATTCACGGAACGGTACAGGATGCCAATGGTAAGGCTATGGGATTTGTAAACATAATGTTGCTAAATCCGGCTGATTCTGGTTTAATAAAAGGTGCAGTTTCTGCAGCAGACGGAAAATATGTTTTTGAAAATATAACAACCGGCAAATACCTGGTTGCTGCCACCTTCACGGAAATGAAACAGGTGTACACGAATACTTTTAATGTAGCTGCCGGCCAAAATGATATTAATATGGGCATACTTTACCTAAAGGATAAAGAAGAACAAATGGCAAAAGTAACTGTGATAGCTAAAAAGCCAATGTTTGAGCAAAAGGTTGACAGGATGATAATAAATGTAAAAAACAGCATTACCAGTGCAGGAGGCTCAGCATTGGATGTATTGGCTAAATCGCCGGGGGTTAGCGTAAACAGGCAAAATAACAGCATTGCCATCAATGGCAAAAATGGTGTGGT
>JAYWAU010000091.1:0-6565 GCA_043782265.1 Ferruginibacter sp.
GCTTACTTTCCTTTGTTTGTTCCTAAAAGTTTATTTGAAGCAGAAGAAAAAAATGCAGAAGGGTTTGCTAAAGAGTGCGCTATAGTAACACATTACAGGTTAAAAGCTGATCCGGAAAACAAAGGAAAACTAATTGTTGACCCAGAAGCGAAGCTGGAAGAAGAACTGGTTGTAAGACCAACCAGCGAAGCTATTATATGGAATACTTACAAAGGATGGATTCAATCTTACAGGGATCTTCCTTTATTGATAAATCAGTGGGCTAACGTGGTAAGGTGGGAAATGCGTACCCGTTTGTTTTTGCGTACCGCTGAATTTTTATGGCAGGAAGGGCATACAGCTCACGCTACTCAGGAGGAAGCAGTAGAAGAAACGGTACAAATGCTAAACGTGTATGCAACTTTTGCTGAAACTTTTATGGCTATGCCGGTAATTAAAGGCGTTAAGTCTGCTAATGAACGATTTGCAGGTGCAGAAGACACTTATTGTATTGAAGCACTGATGCAGGATGGAAAAGCCCTTCAGGCAGGTACATCTCATTTTCTAGGTCAAAATTTTGCCAAAGCATTTGATGTAAAATTTACGGATAAGGAAAATAAACTGGATTATGTTTGGGCTACCAGTTGGGGAGTAAGTACCCGTTTAATAGGGGCACTGGTAATGGCCCATAGTGATGACCAGGGCTTGGTATTACCTCCAAAACTGGCACCCATTCAGGTTGTGATTGTTCCTATTTTTAAAGGAGAAGAGCAAAAGCAATTGATTGATGAAAAGGTAAAAGTTTTGCAACAGCAATTAAAAGCGGCAGGCATAAAAGTAAAATACGACGACAATGATAATAACAGACCTGGCTGGAAGTTTGCAGAATATGAAATGAAAGGAGTACCCGTAAGGATTGCAATTGGCGCTAGGGATATTGCCAATAATGTGGTAGAGGTTGCACGCAGAGATACTAAAGAAAAGATGAGCATGTCTATTGACGGACTGGCAGAAAATATTATTCAATTATTAAGTGATATACAAGAGTCTATTTTCAATAAAGCAAAACATTTTAGAGATAATCATATTACTGATGCTAATAGCTGGGATGAGTTTATTCAATTGCTTGATGAAAAAACAGGTTTTATTGCGGCACATTGGGATGGTACATCAGAAACGGAAGATAAAATTAAAGAGCTGACAAAGGCAACAATACGCTGTATACCCTTGAATAATAAAACAGCGGAAGGGAAATGTATTTTAACAGGAAATTCAAGTTCACAAAGGGTTTTATTTGCAAGAGCTTATTAAATAATTGAGTCGTTATAAATTTTAGTGCAAATGAAAGGGTACTAATATTATCAATGGCTTTTCATCTTTACTGCAATAAAAAATTGACTATTTCATTAAAATAAATTATCAACTAATTATGGAAATAGAAAATAATCTTTTAGAAAACGAATTGTTAATCGATAGTGTGTCGCAGGTTCATTTAAAAGAAACTGCTATGTGGGCAAAATTTTTAGCGATTGCAGGATTTATAATAAGTATCCTTATTGCCATTGGTGCAGTTTTCGCCGGAACAATGTTTAATAAATTAACTGCAGGTATGCCGGGAGGAAGCAAAGCAGGAATGATGACAGGAGGAGTGATTATGTTAATGTATCTGCTGATTGCTGCGGTTGCTTTTTTTATGTCTTTGTTTCTTTTTAGATTTGGAGTTAAAATGAAAGTAGCTTTAATAACAAACGATCAGGAATCACTTAACCTTTCATTCCAAAATCTGAAAGTGTATTATCGTTTTGCAGGAATCATTACCATCATTTACCTTGTAATTTTATTACTCGCTTTATTAGGAGGTATGATAGCAGCAACAATTACTCATACATAAAAAATTATAGCAGCAAAAATAAGCAGCGTATATTTTTTTAAATTTATTCTACCAATATTTTTTCTAAAGCTAGCTTCCTACAGGCATATCATTATATGATAAAAGTCTTTTTTGAATAGATTTTTATTGTCGAGCAGTTGTAGCATATTCTCTTGTAGATAAATAATTGTAATCTTCCATAATCTTCTCCAAAAAATCAATCGCATACATATCAGTAGATACATTTAAAACCTTTTGTACCTTAAAAGCCACCCGGTTACACATGTCGAATTGGTTGGTTTTAGTAGATTGATTGATAACCGTTTTAATTGTATTGATGTCGCGGTCGCTAAGGCGCATTACTTCAAGGAATGTTACCTCATAATTGGATTGAGCTACGTTCATAAATATGGTATCATCTACTGTAAGTTTCGATTTGGTATTTACAACTACAGTGCTGGCTACAATATCACCCAACCGCTGGCTTTTGGGCGAAACACCAATAATGATAATGGAAGTAATGCTACCTATTATTAGCCAGAGAAGTCCTGTAAATCCATTGGTCCAAAATAAGGTAAATATGATAAATCCCCATTCGTAGAACCTCATAAACCACCTTAGCAGGTATTGGCCAAGTGTAGGTTCACCGCCATTAAGGCTCACTACTTTTATATTAAATATTTTTTTACCAATTGTTTGTCCGTTCATTAATATCTCACTTGCGGTGGTATAAAAAAGGGTAGGTATCACTAAAAGAATCATTACAAGTCCTCCGCTTCCTTCACCAACTTTAAAGCCGCCATATAAAAGATATAAAATGCTGAACATGTATAATACCAACAAAAAAAAGTCTACCAAGTAAGCCAGCAAACGTTTATTGAAAGCTGCAATTTCAAATTCAATATCAATATTAAAAGGAGTTGCTATTTGTATTACAGGCATCTTACAAATTACCTATTAAATTGTGGAAACAAAAAAAATATTAGCTATTCAAAAATTTGATAAGCTAATTATTAAACATGCTGGGTTTTATTTGTAGGCTATGTGTTACCTTAAAAGTAAAAGAGCCAACAATAATTATTTTTAAGATGGAATTTCTTTATTTTTAACAAATGCGTGAAGGAATGTTTATAAAGAAGAATGTTGATAAATGGAATTCCTATCAGCATAATAAAACCAATGACCCTGATGAGACTGCTGAACGTTTTATAACATTGGTTGATGATCTGTCTTACGCTAAAACATTTTATCCAAAAAGTAAAGTCACCAGGTGGATCAATAGCATTGCGGCGGGCATCTACCAAAATATCTATCAAAATAAAAAAGAAAAATACAATCGTGTTTTTGCATTTTGGAAATATGAATTACCGCTGTTGTTTAAGAAATACCACCACATTTTATTATTTACATTTTTAGTTTTTCTGTTGTTTGTTTTGATAGGAGTGCTTGGCGCTGTAAAAGATGAAAATTTTATAAGGGGAGTTTTGGGAGACAATTATGTAGACATGACGGAAGAGAATATAGCCAAGGGAGATCCGTTTGGTGTTTATAAAAGCGATAACCCTTTTACTATGTTTGTGTACATTGCTATGAACAATAGCTTTGTTGCTTTGCTGATGGTAATTGGAGGATTAGTAGCTGGCGTTGGAACGCTGTTTGCGATGTGGCAAAATGGATTGATGCTTGGATGTTTTCAGTATATGTTTTTTTCAAAGGGGCTGGGTTTAAAATCAGTGATGGTAATATGGGTTCATGGAACCCTTGAAATTTTAGCTTTTGTAATAGCTTCCACTGCTGGTTTTATAATTGCCCGGGGTATCCTTTTTCCAGGCACTTATTCAAGAAAGGCTTCCTTTAAAAGTGCCATTAAAGATGCCTTGAAAGTAATGATTATATTGGTGCCGGTATTTATAATAGCTGCCTTTTTTGAAAGCTATGTAACGCATTTAATGAGCAATACTTACGATAAGGAAAGTAATGAGGGCTTGCCGGTTTGGGCAAGTGCTGTTATTCTTTTATTGTCGTTGTCGTTTATAGTATGGTACTTTGTTATTTACCCAATTCGTCTTCATAAAAAAAACTATCCAGGCAAAAGGCAGGGCTTATAAATTGCCGGTAAAACAAAAAATGAGGTGTAAAAAATATTTAATAATCCAGTTCCTGTTGTTTATATGCAGCCTGCATTCTGTAGCGCAGGATAGTGAGTATGTGTACAAAGATTCAACTGTTTTATCTGCTGATTCAATTGCCACAAGAAACCTTGTTATTGATACCAAAAAAAATAATGCTATTAATGAGGAAGATCTTCCAGATACTGTTTTACAAAACAGGCAATTTCAAACTTTTAAAGATTCGGCCGAAGCCTTAAAAAATAATATAGCTTTCAAATATGCTAAAAACCTGGATAGCATTTTAATCGCATTACAAAAAAAACAACAAACGCAGGCACAACCTGTGCGGACCAATTTATCCTGGCTCGAAAAATTCTTCTTTTCGTCGGTAACAAAAATATTTTTTTGGGTGCTGGCCTGTATTTTTATTGGGTGCATTATATACAAACTTTTTATTGCAGAAGGCTTTTTTAAGAAACAAACAATAAGCAGTAAGGTTAAAGTTTTACCGGATGAGGAAAAACATTTATTTGTATTAACAGATTATGGCAAACTAATTACACAGGCAGCTGCTGATAAAAATTACCCCTTGACAATACGGTACCATTACCTGCAAACCTTGCAAAAATTAGCAGCGAAAGGGGTGATTGAATTTACTGCGGATAAGACAAATAATGAATACATCAGAGAAATGTTTGGCAAGTCTTATAAGAACGAATTTGCTTCCTTAACACTCAGTTATGAATATGCGTGGTATGGCAAATTTGATATTAGTGAAGCAATGTTTACAGCTATCGAAAAAGGGTTTAAACAGTTTAATACACAGCTATAAATATTGAGAAAAACCATTTTATATTGTACATTTTTTTTATTGCTGGCAATAGTGTTTGCTTCCTGTAATATTCAAAAACCGGTAGTGCCACCTTTAAAAGAAACATTTGCTAAAAAAGATAAGAACCCCTTTGGTAGTTATGTTTTTTATAACCAGTTAAAACAGGTATTTTATCAGAATGAATTGAATAGTAAGAAAGAAAATTTTGAAACGGTTTGGCGCCAGATTTCAGATACAGCATCAGTGTATATATTAATAAGTAAAAATGTATTTCTCTCCGAAGCTGGACAGAAAGCAATGTTGGATTATGTAAATGATGGAAACTGTTTATTCATCAGCAGCGAAAATATTGATAGCAGTTTGCTTGATTCACTCGGTTGTAAGGTTAATGAGCCAACATATGCAGGGTTGGAAAATATGAAATATACTTCTGTAAACCTTGATACTGCTTTTTATGACGATGCATCCGCCTATACCTATTTTTATGTTCCGTTTGCTAATCATTTTGTACAATATGATACCAGCATAACAAATGTGCTTGGAACAAATGAGGTGGGGGAAGCTAATTATTTAGAAGTGTTTTATGGTAAAGGGCGCTTTTACCTGCATTGCGAACCTAGGGCCTTAGGTAATTATTTTTTATTACAAAAAAATAATTACCAATACCTGCAAAATCTTTTTGCTTTTACCGCCTTACGGCCAGAGCATGTTTATTGGGATGATTATTACAATAAAAAAAATTATCCACCTTCGGAACAAGGGAGTAAAAGTGGTATTCAACTTTTACTGCAATATCCTGCAACAGCCCGTGCATTTTGGCTGGTGTTTCTCTTACTGGCAGTATATATTTTATTTGGAGGAAAGCGCCGTCAGCGAATAGTGGAATCCATTCCTTCCAATACCAATACCACAGTGGCTTTTACAGAAACGGTTGGCCATTTGTATTTACAAAAAAAGGATAACAGAAACATTGCAGATAAAATGATTATGTATTTTATGGAACATATCCGAAAACAATATTACCTAAACACCAGCCAGGTGAACGAAGATTTTATTACAACACTTAGCAGAAAAAGCAATGTTCCCAAAGAAATTACGGAAGACTTATTTCGTTCCATCAACCTGGTACATAATTCTTTTGAAATAACCGATCAGCAATTATTACTATTGAATCAACAAATCGATATTTTTTATAAAAACAACATCTAATGGAAGAAGAAATTTTTCAACAACGCACAGATCTTTCGGGCCTTAATCAGCGCATGGATGCCATAAGAACTGAAATAGGAAAAGTAATAATCGGGCAGCATAAAATGCTGGATCTTTTAATAATTGGACTTTTGTGCGATGGACATATTTTAATTGAAGGAGTGCCGGGTGTGGCCAAAACACTTACTGCAAAACTGGTAGCAAAAATTATAGACGTTGATTTTAGCAGGATACAATTTACACCCGACCTGATGCCAAGTGATGTGGTTGGTACGTCTGTATTTAATCCCAAAGAAGGAGATTTTTATTTTAAACCAGGTCCTGTATTTAGCAATATTATTTTGATAGATGAAATTAACAGGGCACCTGCAAAAACCCAGGCAGCATTGTTTGAGGTAATGGAAGAACGGCAGGTGACTGTTGATGGGGTTACACATGAAATGCGTTTTCCATTTATAATTCTGGCAACGCAAAATCCGGTAGAGCAGGAGGGAACTTACAGGTTGCCAGAAGCGCAGCTGGATCGTTTTATTTTTAAAATTGATGTGCAATATCCAACATTGC
>JAYWAU010000092.1:0-6564 GCA_043782265.1 Ferruginibacter sp.
GAGACTTTTAGTAAGGCTGCGTATGACTACTTTGCTGTTTGGTCATTCCCTAATGTAGAAACGGCTCAAAATTTTGAAAAGATGGTTGAAGGAGCAGGATGGTACAATTACTTTGACCAGGTAAATGCGATGGGCAATGCAACAAGTCCACAGGAAGTTATGGGAGCTATGATCGATATGGAAAAACATAATGATTAATTTTTTGTTTTCTGTCGCTTCAGTATTTTCTAATGAATAATTTATAAAGTATAACACTGGCGCAGGGCTCCGTCCTGTTGCCACTTGTTACTTTCCTTGCCTATAGCTTACTGCTTAACAAACAATAAAATCGACAATTATTTTATGCTGTAAATATGCAGTCATAGCCAAGTTAACGAGTGTAGAAACCGAGGTTGAGTAGTAACTTCAGGCAACAACACGTAGTTTTTCACCGGATATAGCCATCATCAATAGGTAAATAAAATAACCAGTTTTGTTGTTACAATATAAGGTTGATATTCATCCCAATGCATTTCTAAAAAAAATGTACCTTTAAAAGGTCAATCAAAAATCAGCATTGGTTGATCTATCTGCAATGGATGCCACCCAAATTTCAATACCGGAAAATAGCACGCATAAGCGCTGGGTGAAAAGTGCTCACTGGATTATCACATTAAGTTTTATGGCACTGTCCTTTACGGGATATGTTATCCTCATGAGTCATCCACGGCTCTATTGGGGGCAAGTGGGTAATGATCTTACACCGGCATTGTTCGAGTTGCCCATCAGCAGAAATTACCAGCATGGTGGCTGGGAAAAAAGCACACAATTTTTTGATGCTGCAGGTTCCCCGGTAACAGCAAGTCGTACCTATGATATTTTTAATCAAAACGGCTGGGGAAGAAGCCTTCACTTTTTATCTGCCTGGTTCCTGGTGCTTACGGGGGTGGTTTATTTGCTGGCAGGAATTTTTACCGGCCATTTTCGAAGCAATCTGTGGCCCGGGGCCAGGGAGCTTACCCGACGGGAGTTTTGGCATGATTTGATTAGCCATTTACGGATGCGGATTCCATCCCCAACCGGGGGGCCTCAATACGGCCTTTTGCAGAAATGCACTTACCTGTCAGTTATATTCCTGCTGCTGCCATTGATAATATTGACGGGCCTTACAATGTCTCCTGCTATTACAGCAGCATATCCGTTCCTTTTAAAAATGTTTGCCGGAGCCCAATCGGCCCGAACCATTCACTTCTTTGCTTCCGTTGCGCTTGTTCTCTTTCTGCTAGTGCATGTGGTGATGGTGATAAGGTCGGGATTTAAAAAACAAATAACCGCCATGACATTTGGAAAATAACATGAAAAAAAATCAACTGATAACCAGGCGCACTGCAATTATTACAGGGCTCACCTCGTTGGGTGGACTGCTGCTTCCTGGATGTTCTAAAAAATTGCCGCCCACCTATGGCAATATCCTGCGCATGGGAGATGCACTCACTTATGTTGCCCAACGTACGCTACTGCCGGGGCAATCGCTGGCCATGGAATACCAGCACAGTGATATCACTTCGTTTCCGGCTACCGGTACTACTAATCCGGCTGACAATACAAAACCTTATTTCAGCAAAGCATACGGAAACTTACACATTGGTGATTTTAGCAACTGGCGTTTATCGGTAGAAGGCCGGGTGGCGAAACCGGGATTGTATTCGCTTGCTGACCTTCATCGTTTTCCTTCACGCACGCAGATTACCCGGCACAACTGTGAGGAAGGTTGGTCTGCCATTGGTGAATGGACCGGTGTACCACTGGGGCTTGTACTTAACAGCGCAGGCATTTTGCCTAGTGCACGTTATGTGAATTTTTACGCCTACGATGACTTTATGGATAGCATTGACATGCTTGATGCCTTTCACCCGCAAACGATGCTGGCCTATGGTATGAACGGGCGTAGTCTGCCTGTTCCTCATGGAGCACCTGTACGCCTGAGAGTGGAGACGCAGATTGGTTACAAGAGTGTGAAGTACCTGCAACGTATTGTTGTAACAGACGAATTTGTTGATACGGGAGATACAGGCTGGGCGTGGTATACGGGTATTTGAATATGCAAACCCCTTCACCGAAAGAGAAATTCATTTTTGCACACGTTGTTTATTGATTGCGTTTCGGCTCGTAATGAAGAACAACAATACCGCAGGCAAAGGAGGTGGATTTTACCAATACCAGGTTTAGTTTACCGTCGATTTCTTTAAAAATTGTCATCCCGTTACCTATTGCAGTTGGATTGATAAATAAATGATACTCATCAATCAGTCCTTCTTTTATAAGCGCCGACACAAAATTGGCACCGCCATACACGATGATGTCGTTAGCGGGTTGCTTTTTTAATTGAGTGATTTCATCAACCAAATTACCTTTTGCTAAAACAGTATTGGGCCATTCAGACTTATCAAGCGTTTTGGTAAAAACAACCTTTGCTGTGTTATTCATTTTGTCCGCACCTTCCTGTTCGGGGTTAGCAGCCCAGTGGGGAATAAAACCCTGTGCAAGTTTTCGTCCAAGAATAATGCAGTCAACAGGTGCTGTTATGGCCGTTACATAATTTTTAAGTGCATCATCCCAATTCCACGCCATCCAGTCCATTTCGCCATTTGGTCCGGCAATATATCCGTCAACCGTCATTTGTACCTGCAATTTTAATTTTCTCATGGTCGTTTTGATGTTTTTATTATTGGTATACTTTATCCGTGTTAACTAAAGATAAAATATTTACGTGTGCGTATTTCATTGTTAGTGCTTTTTACTTTATGGCGTATGCTTTTGAAAACCCCAAGACAGCCATTTTTTGAATGGGAAACCCAGAGCGGAAGAAAAAAGCTGTTTACTCATTGCTTTCAAAAGAAATTTATAATTTTATTTCAACACTCTCTAACGTCTATATACATAGGAACCCTGTTAGCGATAGTATGTCAATGTGAGTTGTCCATTTTCATTTAAGCTCCCTTTTGTTTTAAAGCAGATACATATTGCTGTTACTACCAACAAAACAATCAAAATCATAAGCGGTCTGAATTCGTTACCTTTTAGGTTACCATAAAAATAAGCCGCACTTGTATTTATAGCATTATGAAACAGTATGCAAATAAACAGACTACCCTTCGTTGAATTATAAAGCCATGTCTCAATGATGGAAAGTGCAAAACAACCAATGAACATAAAAAGAAAATAATTAATAGTCTTATCGCCATAAGGATCTATAGCAAGGTAAATAGGTAAATGCCATAAGCCCCAAACAAATCCAATTATAATGCTGGCTTTTAAAGGGGTATATTTTTCTTGTAAGATTGGCAGCAAGAAACCCCGCCAACCCATTTCTTCCCATAATGCACTTAAGGGAAGAATCAATATAAAATAAAATATAAAATTGTATGCAGGGTCAGGGTTATTGATTTGTCCATAAGTCCAATTAAATAATAATAATGATAGTCCGCATAAGGCTATACTTAAAATAATTATTATGATATACCATTTGAATTTTACTTTCCATTTTACAACAGCTTTTAGTAAAGTCTTCACACCATTTTTTTTAAAGAAAATTGCCGTAAGTATGAGAGCTGCTAAGCCGGGGGAAAGGATGCAAATTGTTTGAAGGCCTTTTGAAATATTTATAACTGTATAACCATGTTTGGTTAAAGCTACTGGTATTTCAACAGACCATGTAAGAGTATAAGTTAAAAGCACAAATAGAAATCCTATGTGTTTTCTCATTATTTTCTTTTTATAAATACTTACTCAAGTTTGGTATTTCTTATTGTGAAATGGTCTGGTAGTATTACCGCTAACATTTGTGTGTATGTGATTAGATGCAACTCACAGCTTTATAACTTAATGATTTCTACTAGTAGAGTAGCCTTGTTCGCTTTTCGTATTTTTGAGTTGCGCAAAGCCAATTAGGCTTCAATATAAACGTTTTATTCTGCTTCATTCAAAAAATAATGGTTCAACCAATCGCCACATGTATAAAAGCTCCTCAAGTGTATACAGTACAAGCTAGATTTTGTTTAAAAGGATTGTAGATTCACTTGAGGTGCTTTAGATATTCGTCGGCGGGTTCTGCAACCTATGCTAGCTGTTTGATAAAAATAACTTATGCAGAGACATCACTATGAAAGTTTTTAAATGGGAGACCAAGTGGAAAAAGCTCGTCAAACCTAATCCGATCTCAAAAACTATAAAAGCAAAAGAAGGCGATGCAACAATATTCCTTATAGTTTTCCCGCCCGGTCCAAAAATAACTTATACCCATCTCCGGGGTAATGTAAAAAAATATCTGGAGTTTATAAAGATTACAAACCTGGCATATCAGAATAAATATCAGAATATCAGGCATGTATATTGGAATTAGTATTGTAACCAATAAAAATACAATGCGCACACCTTACTTAAAGCTTCAAAAAACATTGATAGCGGGAATTTCTTTGCTGGTATTGTTTACATCATGTGGCAATAATTCCACTACTGATAAAAATACTACAACAGACAGCACTGTTATACAGTCTGAAAAAAATAATACTGATAAAATGAGTAAATCGGAAAAACTTACACCCGCCGGAGCTAAGCCATCATGGGGGAAAGATATGACCGATCCTATGACAGTGGTAATTGAAAAATTAGGGAGCTTTGGTGCGCCCCCCTTAATTACACTTTCTGCTCCAGAAGCCCGTAAACAACCTTCGCCTGCTGACGCTGCCATGGGTGTTATAAAAGACCATAATATTGTAGTGCCACCGGATAATATTGATACAACAGGTAAGGATATTGCTGTAGCAGGCGGAATGATACATGTAAGAATTTACACTCCAAAAACTGGTAAAAGCATTTACCCGGTGATTGTCTATTATCATGGAGGCGGCTGGGTTATTGCTGATTTAAATACCTACAGCGCTTCAGCGCAGGGTATGGCAGAGCAGGTAAATGCCGTAGTAGTGTCTGTAGCTTACAGGCAGGCACCCGAACATAAATTTCCAACAGCGCACAATGATTGCTATGCAGCCTACGAATGGACAATAAAAAACGCCGCCTCTATAAAAGGGGATTTAAAACGAATTGCTTTAGTGGGTGAAAGTGCAGGCGGTAATCTGGCAGCGGCGGTAAGCATGATGGCGAGGGATAAAAAACTACAGATGCCTTTGCATGAAGTACTGGTATATCCCATTGCAGGATATGATTTTACAACAGTATCTTATAAAGAAAGTGATAGTACAAAACCTTTGAGTACAGGCTTAATGAAATGGTTTTTTCAAAAATACCTTAATAGTGCTGCAGATGGCAAAAACCCAATGATCTCTTTGATAACGGCAAATTTAACTGGGTTACCCGCAACTACTATTATTTCTGCGGAATACGACCCTTTAAGAAGTGAAGGTGAGTTGCTCAGGGACAATTTTAAAAAGGCCGGGGTTGCCACTAGTTATAAATTGTACAAAGGCGTAACGCATGAGTTTTTTGGCATGGCGGCGGTTTTACCGGAAGCAAAAGATGCACAGGCGTTTGCTGCGGACGAATTAAAAAAAGCTTTTGGTGAATAAATTATGCAATCATTAACGATTGTAAAAGAACGATTGTAAAAGGTAGTTATCAAAACACGTTGAGCCCTTCAAATCTTTTATACGGGCGAGGAATAAAACCATTCAACATAAAGTTGATTAATTAAAATTTAATGATTGCAACTTGGATATAAATTTAGTATTTGACTTGGTATATATTTTTTTAACCGGTGATATCAACTTTTGCTGATAAAACCACAAATTTGCATGTATGAAAAAATTACTGATTATTGCTATTGCTTTTACATTAGGAACCAATGTATTTGCACAGGAGAAAATGGACAAAAAAATGCATCATAAGATGCACCATAAAATGAGTATGAAAAAAGACTGTGTAATGATGAAGGATGGCAAAATGATGATGATGAAGAACGGAAAAATGATGGCTATGGACAAAGACATGACCATGAGTGATGGCACTGTTTGTATGATGGATGGAACCTGTAAAATGAAAGATGGTAAAACGATGATGATGAAGGAAGGAGAAACTTGCGATATGGACGGAAAGATGGGCAAGATGAAAATGAATAAGGGAATGAAGCACAAAATGTAGATACCATATTATTGTAGATACTGTTTCATAAACTGTCTAAGTGATGAATAACTTTGGGGACACCCCAAGTTATTCGTCACTTTTTTATAACTTTAAAAATACCGGTTTATTTAAAAATAACGAACAACAACTTACTTATGCTTTTTTAAAGCAACTTAAAACCGGTGACCAGATCAACAGCTTGGCAAAATAAGAAAGTATACTAAAAACAAATTATCATTTACTACAGATGAAGCGGTTTTAAAATCTGTATTTTTGGCTTTGAGAGAAGCTACTGAAAAATGGACCATTCCCATCCATAACTGGGGCCTGAGCTTAAACCAGCTCTTAACTGTTTTTGAAAAATGGTTTAGCTTTAAGAAAAGCCAAACCCTAATATTTTATACTTACACACTTTATGGGATAGTTGTCAAAAAATAACGCACCGCT
>JAYWAU010000093.1:0-17788 GCA_043782265.1 Ferruginibacter sp.
AGAAAATCATTTGGCAGCACCTTATAAAAATGGAACAAGCTATTTTCAAACCGTAAATACTTTCAAAAAGAACCTTTTGCAATCTGAATTAATTATCGGGGATAAAAAATTTGAAAATTGGAATGGCTGGAATTTTGTAATGCGTAGCACTGAATAGCATAAATTTACGTGTTAACTACAAGTATAGGAAACGCTAAAAATATCGAAATATGTCCATTTCAGAATTTATATCTGCCCAACCGGAAGAGAGACAAGAATTATTATCTCAACTTCATGAAATTATCATTCAAAAAGACAAAACTGTTATACCGGTAATTGCACCAATGATGGGGAAGGAGATGATTATTTATAATGCGCCCGGGAGTTTTAAATATGGACTTTCAAGCGTGAAAAATTATATGTCATTGCACGTCTTACCAATGTATGGTTCAACTATTTTGTACGAAAAATATAAAGGGCTGTTGAAAGAAGCAACTTTTCAAAAAGGCTGCATCAATTTCAAAAACAAAGATGAAATGCCACTAAAAATCGTAAAAGATTTGATTGCTGATTGTTCAAAAATTGATCTTTGTGCTTTAAGAGAAAATTACCTGAAATCTAAATCGAAAAAAAACTGAGCTGGTTGCCTGCAGTTAACAGATGCCCTGCCGCAATTAAGGCTAACAGGTATATTCTCAGCATTTTCTATTTTTCATCATCACCGGCTTCACCGGTTTTCAATTAGCTTTTGTATTTAAAGTAAAATTTCGTTATTTTAATCAGCAGCGTTATCAGGCGGGCATAACAACAAATTCCCAAACTTTGGTTATGCCCGGCATTTGCGCTAATCGTAATTGGCAACCATCCTAAGTTTAAATATTGTCAAATGAAAAAAAGAATATTAAGTGCGCTCATCCTTATCACCACCTTCGCACTTGGATTCGCTTTTAAATCCCTGCTTTCAAATTCTAATGGCGAACAACCAGTGAAAAAGGTAACAGGCATTGGCGGTATCTTTTTCAAATGCAAGGATCCCAAAAAAATCAGAGAATGGTATCAAACTCATCTTGGTTTAAATACCAACGAGTATGGGGCAGTATTTGAGTGGAGACAAGGTGCGGATACAACAAAAAAAGGCTTTACCCAGTGGAGCCCGTTTAATGAAAAAACAAAATATTTTGAGCCTTCAACAAAAGACTTTATGATTAATTACAGAGTTGAAAATTTGGGAGCACTAATTGATCAGCTAAGAAAAGACAGTGTAACAATCGTTGACAAAGTTGAAACTGCTGATTACGGAAAGTTTATACATATAATGGATATAGAAGGCAATAAAATTGAACTATGGGAGCCCAATGACATAGAGTTTGAAAAGCTTGGCGAAAAAATTGGTGCAAAAACAACAAAATAAGTAGAAAAAAATTTTAAGATAAGGCGAAGAGCAAAAGGCGGAAAGCGGAAGGCAAAAAAGCGGAAAACAAACGAAGGTTCTCATCACTACATTTATCGCTTACCAATTTTATGGAAATGGAGGAAGTGAACTTTAATTTGGGCAAAGCGTAATCAATCTCACGCAACGTCTAAATGAAGAGAAGACGTTGCTGAAAAGAAAATGGTTACTGCTTTTTATGTTTAATTACCGTGTCTTTGCCAATAGCATGGTTAGTGCCTACTGCGGCTGTATCTCTTCCATTAACTCCTGCGTTTGAAGTTCCAGACGCATTGTTGCCGCTTCCTGAAGCCGGGTTGCCAGATGCAGGTGGAGTAGTAACACCGCTTACGGAAGTATCCGTGCTTATTTTAGCTGTGCTATCTGTTGATGATGGTTCTTTTGTTGTTCCCTGGTTGCTACAGGCTGCAAAAAATAAAATGGCAGCTATTGCAATTATGCTGTTAAGTTTCATATGCTATTTTTAGTTGCTATTTATAAATCAAATTATTTGCCATAGATAGTTATAGCATTATTTAATGATTTATTTAGCTGCGGTGGGTAATATTGTTTCAATGGGGTTACAGTATTGAGGAAGATATACCACAACGACTCACTGCGGTTGCCAGATTATTTGAATTGAAAAGTGGAAAACCAAACAGCGCAACAGGTTATGCATACTTACGCAGCCTTCACTGGTACAAATTCAAAAAATATATGAGTGCCATTGTTGTTTTCTTCTGTCATGGTGCCATCTAATTGTTGTGTAAGCAGCGAGATAAGTTGCCCACCAAAGCCGGTGCCACTGATGGTGCCGCTTTTACCTACACCATTATCGGATACCTGCATGTGCAAATTTCCATTGGCTGTTTGAGTTAATTTGATTTGCACTTTACCGCTTCTTCCATCAGGGAAAGCATATTTAATGGTGTTGGTGAGCAGTTCGTTTACAATCAGGCCGAGTGGTACCGCTGTATCCACATCTACATTCAATGCATCCATGGCACATTCAACCTGCACCCTTTTGTGTGCGCCAAAAGAATCAAGTATGCTCTCGCTGAGGTTAATGAAATAATCTTTCATTTCAATAGCGCCCAGGTCTTTGCCCTGGTAGAGTTTCTGGTGAACAATACCGATGGATTGCACCCGGTTTTGCCCTTCCTGCATAGCCTCTTTGGTATTAGCATCTTCTACCTGGTTGCTTTGCAAAGCCAGCAGGCTACTTACAACTTCAAGGTTATTTTTTACCCTGTGGTGAATTTCTTTTAATAGCAGTTCATTCTCTGCATTTCTTGCTACAAGCGAAGTTTGGGTAACATTGAGTTCTGCCAATGTTTTTTCTATTTTATCGTTTTTATCTTTTAAAGAAAGATTTACTTTTTGCTTGTTGCGGTTATTGCGATACAGAATAAAAGAAATTACCAATGCACTTAACAACAGTGCGATTGCAGTATTAAAGCGCAATTGATTTTTAGCGTATACGTCAGCCAGGTTCAAATCATCAATGCGCTGCTTTTCTTTTATCTCTAATTGTTTAACCTGTTTAGATTTTTCGGTATTGGTAACGGTATCTTTTGCAGCTGAAGAAATTTTTAAAAATTCGTATGCTTTTGCAGGATTGTTTCTTTCAAAAACCTGCGATAATAAATTCGATGAGTTCATTATCACCAGGTAATTGTTGAATTTGTGTGCTCCTTCCAGCGCTTCGCTTGCATACCGCTGGGCTGAGTCCTGTTTACCTTGGTTAAAATAAATCTGCGCCAGTTCATTTGCTACCTCAATTTCAAAAAAACCTAAATTGCCTTTTGCACCGTCCAAAATCTGTTTACAATAATTTGCTGCTTCATCATATTTTTTGCGCTTGCTATTGATCCGTGCCAGTATCAGTATGGCCCAACTTTCCTGGAACGGAAAATAAAGTTTTGAATAGGCCTGTGTTTCCATAGCAAAGTGATCGGAAGAATCCAGATTATTTTGTCTTTCATGTTCCTGTGCCAGTAAGAACATGGCACTCCATTGAGAAAAATGATCTGATTGTCTCATGAGGGGATGGTAGTATGCTTTTTGCGCCCATTGTAATGACGCTTTATCATCTCCTAATTTTTGGTATAACAGGCCCATCATATTGATGCCAAACACCTCCCGTACCGGTGCATATTTTCTGCTTAGGCCAATTGCCTGGTAAGCTGCATCAAATCCTTTTTCAAATGAAGAAGTAAGCGCATAGGAAAAACAAAGCGCTTCCTGGCATTCCAGTTCACCCATTGGAAATTTTAGTTGTGTTGCCAGTTGCAGGCCTTCATTTCCCAGCTCAATAGATTCAGCGGTATTACTGAGGGTATAAGTGCGGCTTAGCCAATACAAAGCATGCACCTTATTGGTGTCCTGGATATTGCCTTTTATAATATTTTTAAAACTGACTTCAGCAGTATGCTCCATACGGGTGGGTTGTGCAAATAACATAGTGGCGCTGCATACAATTGCCAGCGTAACAAGCCTGTTCTTTTTAAATATTTTTTTAACAACAAGCAAAGTATATTGATACATAGTTTATGTTTTTAAGCTGCATTGGCCCGTCTAAAATTAATAGAAATCATTGATCCACTATTATTTTTCTCCGTAATTACAATCAGATCTGTACAATACGGGCAGACGGAAGTTCAACAACTATTTCTATGGTTGGTAAACTCTTGCGCCCGAGGTTGCGCCAAACCGACCTGTAGCAAAGAACAAAAATCGTATACCATTTTACCTATTTGCATTGTGTGTATATTTGTTCAACAGTGAAGTTTTTTTCACAAACGCACGTTGCCTGACACCTTACTGAGGTCGTCAATATTTTATTAAAGGCGATAATTTTAAATGCACCCAAATTGATTGTGGTAAAATATTTTGTTTGCCTGTTATTGCAATTGTTGATTTTAGTAAACTAACAATTTTAATTTATATTTATCCGCAGGAAATAGTTGCTATTTCTATAACATTACACCAATGAAGAAATTATTTATCATCCTACTCTTTAACTGTTGTTATTATTTGGTTGCCGCACAGCAAAAAGAAAGTATTAAAGTAACAGATATGTTACAAATAAAATCAGCAAATAATTTAACTATTACCGATGATGGCAGCAAGGCTGCCTTTACGGTGTTAAGTATTGAACAGGATACAGGTAAATGGGAGTATAAATATCTTACACAGGTTTGGACGGTGGCAACAGACGGCTCTCAGCCAAGGCAACTTACTTTTTCAAAAGAAGGAGCCTCACAACCAAAATGGAGACCAGATGGAAAGCAACTTGCCTTTGTTAGAACCGTTGATGGAAAACCGCAAATTTTTTTGCTGGGCTTTGATGGGGGAGAGGCAATGCAACTTACAAAATTTAAATACGGCGCTGGCAATCCTGAATGGAGCAAAGATGGCAAACGCCTGTTATTTACAGCGCAAATTCCTTTAAAAGATTTACTGACTGATACTTCCCTAAACAAGAACAAGGAAATACCAACCTGGGCTTTTGAGAAGCCGGGTTTTAAAAACAATTTCAATTTAAAAGCAGATACTGCAACTGCCAATCCTGATGGAAATATAGAAGCCATCACAACATATCTTGCGCTTGATGAAAAAGACAATAAAGCTAAAGTGTTTGACAGGCTTACCTTTCAGGAAGAAGCCACTACTTCATCCAACATTAACTTTAATCATATTTTTATTGTAGATGCAATCCCTGCCAGTGTGCCCAAAGCTATTACAGGTGGTTTTTATTCATTTGGTAATGCCCAATTTATTGATGATAATACTATCATAACTGAAGGCGATATTAACGAAGCTGAACATCCCGACAGAACATTGGAGTCAGCCATCTACCGCATTAAAATTGATGGAACTCAATTGCAAAAAGTATTGGGGCAGAGAGATAGAAATTATAGTAGCGCTGCTGTATCTCAATCGGGTAAATGGCTGGCTTATACCTATAGCAAAACAAATATGGTGACTATTGAAACACTTGCAATTATGTCAATGGATGGAAAGGAAGAAGAACGCATCGATATTCCTTTTGACAGAAATAAACAACAATTAAACTGGAGCAAAGATGAAAACTTCCTTTACTTCACTTCGCCCTCAAACGGTGGTGTTGTATTGAACCGGTATAACAGAAAAACAAAAAAAACAGAAGTATTAACCGATGTAAACAGCGGCGTAAATAGTTTTGCCATTAGTTATACCAAATTGCTTTTTGCAAAAACAGCCATCGAAAATCCCTCAGAAATTTATCTTGCTGATGTAGCTGCAAAAAAACAGCAACTTGTTTCTTCTTTCAATACCACATGGCTGCAAAGCAAACAATTGAGCATGCCCGAAAAGCAGGTGTTTACAAACAGTAAAGGCATGCAGGTTGAATATTGGGTAATGAAACCATTGAATTATGAAGCAGGGAAAAAATATCCACTATTGCTGGAAATACATGGTGGGCCTGCTGCTATGTGGGGGCCGGGCGAAAGTTCTATGTGGCATGAGTTTCAGTTTTTTTCTTCCAAAGGTTATGGCATTGTGTATTGCAATCCTCGTGGTTCGGGTGGTTATGGTGCCGATTTTTTAAAAGCGAATATTGCTGATTGGGGCACCGGCCCTGCCAGCGATGTATTAACAGCGTTGGATAAAACAGTGGCTGAAGGATGGGCTGATACCAGCAAACTGGTTGTTACAGGAGGTTCTTATGCCGGGTACCTTGTTGCATGGATCGTTGGACACGATCATCGTTTTAAAGCAGCCTGTTCGCAACGTGGCGTGTATGACCTTTCTACTTTTTTTGGAGAAGGAAATGCATGGCGGCTGGTGCCCAATTATTTTGGTGGTTACCCATGGGAGAAACCAGTAAAGGAATTGCTGGATAGAGAATCGCCCATTAATTATGTGCAAAATATTACTACGCCCTATATTATTTTTCATGGAGAGAATGACCTGCGTACAGGCGTTATACAAAGCGAAATGTTGTACAAAAGTTTAAAAGTAATGGGCCGGCAGGTGGAGTATGTGCGTCATCCCGGTGCTACGCACGAAATTACAAGAAGCGGTAATAACCGCCAGCGCATTGATCAAATGCTACGCACCTATGAATTCTTTGAACGCTTTATTCACTAAATCAATGCACTGGTTTGTATTAAACTTCTGCTACATCATATACAATTACCCTGGCCCATAAGTGACCATAATTTTTTATAAAGGCCTGGTGTATCGGGTGGTCCTGGTATGTTTTCTGTCCAACGGTGTCATCAAAAAACATCAGTTCAGAAACTTGCCAGCTGGTGTCAACCACATCACGTTTTTCTGTGCTGGCCAAAACGCCCACATGTATTTTACGAATGCTTTCAATTTTTGAAAGGGTCTTCACACCTTCTACTAATTTGTCCCTGTCTTCAATAGAATCAGGATTCTTTAACCAAAAAAATACATGGTGTACCAATTGCTTTTTATCAGCTTGTAAAGGAACCGGAACAGCCGCTGCTGCAGAACCTGCAGTGATTGCAGCGGCCATTGTTAAAAATTTTCTCCTGATCATTTTATTATTAATTATTTGTTGAACGATAAAAATACGATACAATTTGTTGCGTCGTCTTTTATTATCCAATATTAAAATAAGCAGGTTGGTCAGTTTGTTGAAGAGATTACACCCATATAAAAGGACTTTGCGAAGCGATGTGATTTATTTTTATTGCAGGAATTTTTGGCTGTAGCCAATCTACCAGCCATTCCATACCCGGTTCTTCGCTTTCTGCATGGCCTAAAACAATCAACGAAATATTGCTGCCTAATAATCCTGCATCCCGGATGTATTCGGCAGTTTCCCATTCCTGCAATTCTCCCACAATCAATAAGTCTGGCGTAAATTTCTCTGCAATACTTACCTGCATATGCCCTCCGGCTGCGCCGGGGATAAGCACAATTTTTTTACAGGTTTTTGAAAGATCTCCAATCACCCTTACATGGGCAATGCCAAGGTTGGATTTTAAATGCAGTATTATATTTTTCAACGTTGTTGCGGGCAATGTAATTCCTTTGTCGGGTTGTAAATAATTTTGCCAATCAAGTTTCTTTATCACACCATAAAAAATTCCATCGGGTTTGTAGGTATGCCAGTAATCGTGAAAGCGCCAAACGGTAATATTATTTTTAGCAAGCAGTTCCTGTTTTTGCGCAACAACTTTATTATTTTCCACCCATTTCACATCATCCAGGTGATTGTAAAAAGTAGGTTCATGCGCAATTATAAAATTGGCTTTTAATTTAATGGCTTCCTTAATTACGCCGACAGTTGCAAACATGGTTGTAACAATGCCGGTTACTTTGTTAGCTGCGCTTCCGCTTTTAATGGTATCAACTGTTTCTTTAAAAGGGGCCTCCGGAATTTCTTCTAAAATCAGGTCTATTACATCCTGAATGGTTAGTTCACCATCAAGAAAGTTTGCTGCCTTTACCACGGCCGGTAAATTCATCAAGGTGAGTGCTGTAGTAGCTTTAAGGGTAGTTGTAATAAATTTCCGTCTCTCCATATACTTTACTGAATAGTTTGTAGCAAGTAATAAATTTTCCATTGTATTTTCTTTTTAATTTTTACACACCAAATTAATTGTATATCTAAAAATAATCGGTGTTATATTCAACAATAAAATTAGCATACACAAAATAGCAATTAAATCAGGATGCAGTAAGTGTAACATTTCAAATTATACAAAAAAATAATAGGAGGGGGATATGGGGTTGGATTAGGTAAGATTTCAGAAGTGAAAAGGTATAACATTTGATTGAACATTGGTAAAATGCATAAGCTGAAACATACATTTCCAGGCTCTGCTGTTTCCCTGAATTATTTTAACCCATTAACAGCCTTAAAAATTCAAAGGCGAAAGGAATTATATTTTCTGATGGAAACTGGATCATAAGATAACAGTTCCATTTTACAAAGCTGATAAGCTAATCAATTCCTTTACAAGTCCGGCTTTCTTTCAGGCATTATTACTTTGCATTATAAGCCGTACGGCAAACTTTTCCTGCAATTATAAAGCCGCCTAAAAAGTTACTTTTGCTTAATAAAATACACCGCTCCAATACCTAACCCAAGATGATAGGGATAAGTTTTTACTGTAGCTCCGATGTTAATCGGTGTAAGGGCATATTTTAAATAGGGTAGTAAACTTAGTCCCCAATTTTTTGAAAACTGATACTGTATTTCAGGGTCTATATATAAACTTACATTGACTTTTCGCAGTCCATCAACATGGGTTACATCTATTTTTTCACGGGCGGACCATTTTTCTATGATCGTTTGTACCCTGGCCCCGGTTAGGATATTTACAGATACCCCAATGCCTGGATTAAATGTAAAACGCCGCATTTGCATCCTGTACTTTAGCAAAAAAGGAATACTTATGCTTTGCAGCGTATGATAAGCAGTGGTAGTGTAAAGACTGTCTCCCGGGGCGGGCATAGCACTGAATGTGGGTGTTATATAAGTATAGCCCGAAGACAAGTTGTACTTGTATTTATAATTACCTGTAATATTTTTTGCCGCAAATATTTTTGAAGGTGCAATAGAAATGATCGTATGTGAATATGTTGCACCTGATTGAACAGTAAAATTATTGTTGAATTGATACCCAACCAAAACACCGGATGAAAAAGAAAATAAATGCTTTTCCCTGTTTTCAATCCCTTGTTTGTTATTGTTGCCCTGGCTATTTATTAAATCGTTTCTAAGATTGTATCCAGCAATTTCGGGTGAAGCAAAGATTGTTAACTGAAATCTGTTGTAAAAAGAATGCCTTTCATTTTTAACGGGCTTTGTGCCGGAGGCAGCAGTCACCCTGTCGGCAAAAAGAGTACCGGCAATATTCGGGTTTAGCCGTCTTTCTTTTCTTTCTATTCGGATACATTCAGGCTGCAGGATGATTGGATATAATTTCTTTGCAACCGGAAATTCATGTTTACCGGGCTGAACCGGCTGCAATGCTCCGGCTGTAATTTCGTTTAATGTTCTGCCAGTATTCGTCAGCCGATTTTCGTTTTTTTGTGTGCCGCCAGTCAGCCGGTCGCCCTGTCTGAAATTATCAGTTGTTAAAGCAGTAAAGTGGTGCCCATTCTTAAAAAAAGACCTGTCAATATGGATGTAAGAATTTTTCCCTGCCGGTTTCTTTGATGCAATTAAATTTCCCCGTCTTTTTATTAGCAGTGATAAATTTTTATTTTTGTCTTCCGCAACTTTATTGGCATTGCTCAATGAACCGAAATCCGCAGTATCTTTATAAGGGTGTTTATTTTCGGTTAAAATATGCTGAGCATCGCCAGCTTCAGACCTGGTTGGATTTACAGTCTGCCGGGTGTTGTTATTCTCCTTTAAACCGGCGGGAGTAAATTGTACCCTTGTTAAATCGTGCAGCCTAACTGCTATAAGCAAACAACATAAAACGATGGCAGTTTTTTTAAACGCAGCATACAGTGACCGCTTTTTTTCCGCATTCTTTCTATCCAATAGTGTTTCAATATTGTGCCATACGAGCGGTGATGGCTTCTCTGTAAGGGATTCTACTGAATTGTAAAATAGCCTGTCAATATCATGTAAATTTTCTGCCATACATTTTATATTACTTTTTTCAGCTCATTGCGCACTGCTTTTTGTAAAATATTTCTTGCGTTAAACAGGTTTGATTTGGACGTACCTTCAGAAATACCCAGCAGTTCAGCAATCTCAGCATGTTTTAACCCCTCAAATATGTACAGGTTAAATACCATCCTGTATGCTGGGGAAAGAGATTGTATAAGCAACAATAATTCCTTTGATTGTATGGTGGCCTGTATGTCGGTACTATCTGCAAAATCATGTTGATCTGTTTTAAACATATTCACTTTGGTCAGTTGACTCTTCATACGGTATTTTTGTAATGCACAGTTTACCATGATTTTTCGTATCCATCCCTCAAATGAACCCAAAAACTTGTACTGGTGCAGATTGAATAAAACCTGAATGAATCCATCCTGTAAAATTTCTTCTGCTTCTTCCAGGTTGATGGCATATCGACGACATACAATCATCATCTTAGGTGAATAACGCTCATAAAGTCTGAATTGATCAACCCTGGTCCCTCTCAAACACCCGACTATCAGTTCTTTTTCTTCGGTATTCAGGAGAATTGGAGTTTGGTTTAATGAATGAGATACTGTTCTGGACAAAATAGTTGTTTTTTAAAATAAAATATTTTGGATAAATAATCCTGGTACTGTCCACTACTTAATAAAAGCGTATAAGGCAAATAGAAGCACGATTAATAATGTTGCAAAAAAGCTGCCGACTAAATCATTAACGCAATCAGAAAAAAAAAATTGTAAAAATTTTAGCCGGTACACAACCTTTGGTTAAAACAACGCATCTTATAAATCGTATGGCTAAATAATTATTTAAGCTTTTAATTAAACCACATCATTAATCAAAAAAAAATCACTATGAAACTTAGCATTAAACAAGTAACCAAATTTATTTTGCCGGCAATTATTTTATGCGCTGCATTTACAGCCTGTAAAAAAGACTATTCATCAGCGCTGAACACTCGAACCAAAACACTGAGTTTGCATCTGATGGATGATCCATCAAATTTTGACAATGTTTTTATAGATATAAAATATGTTGAAGTAAAAATTGACACCATCAAAGAACACCTGGATAATAATAATGACAATTCAGATAAAGATGACATTGATGGTGATGATGACCACAAAGACCATGACCAATATGGCAAATGGGATACCTTACAAATAAATCCAGGTATATATGATTTGGCAAAATTAAGAAACGGCGTAGATACGCTGCTGGGCTCTGTTAATATACCACGCAGCATTGTAAGGAAGATACGGCTTACCCTGGGTACCAATAATTCGGTTGTTGTTAACGGGCAAACTCACCCGCTGCATCAAAGCGCCGGCACCAATTCATATTTGTACGTCAAAATTAACGACGATGATTTAGACGAATCTGCTACAGATCACCTGGGCCTTTGGGTTGACTTTAACATCTACGAATCTATAAAAGAAGAAAATGGTATGTATTACTTGAAGCCGGTGTTACATGCATTTAATTTTAACAAGGCCGGTAAACTTGAGGGCAAGGTATTTCCCGCAGAAGCCAAAGCTTTTATTAAAGCGTATAGCACCACCGATACAGCTTATGCGGTGCCGGAAGAAGATGGTGAATACAAAATAACCGGTTTAAAGGAAGGAACATACGATGTATATTTCAAAGGATCTAACGGGTACAGAGACACACTTATTACAGGAATTTCAATAAAACTAGGGCAGGAAACTACAGCTCCTGAAATCACACTAAAAAAATAAGGGGGTTAAATGGTCAAGTAGGTGTCATAACTGCGAATGCGTTATGGCACCTTTTCTTTTTTAAAAAAGTTTTAAAGAACCGCTCAAATATTTTGTAACGATTGCCGGTTCCCTGATGATCCCTTTATGTTGGGAAAATCCGGTACAGGCTAACAGGTTGGATAAAATATTTTATTGTCACGAAGTTATAGGGTGTCTCCTAAAAATAATAGCATCCTATCCCTGACACCCAGACGCTGAACTGTCACTGTAATTAAAAGTGAGGCAACCCGTGTAAAAGCTTTAAAGTGTAGCAACGGTTTTTACCAGACATAAGACAGTGTCGGCTGCCAATACCCGCACTCTGCAAAACTATTGTGGTCCTTACAGGAACGGCCACAATCAGTAAAAGCTTTTATCACACTACAAGATTGCAATTGTCAATTACAAAGTGGTATTTTGCATCTAACCTTTTCAAACGATCGCAAGCAGGGGTAATATCTTTTATATCGATCATCTCTATGTTTGTAAACGATGTTGTTTTCGTAGCAATAATCAAGCATTTCCTGTGCTTTGGATAAACCGCCGATACCGGAACCTGCCTGGCTTTTTCTACCGTCAATGATGGTAAAAGCCGTAATTGGAGAAGGCTCGGAAGGCACACCCACACAGATCATCACCCCGTTGGTTCTTAAAAACCCCAAGTACTCATAGATATTGTGTTTGGTGGAAACTGTATCAAGGATAAAATCAAAACTGCCTTTAACAGATTTGAACTGCTGCTCATCTTTTGTTACTACAAACTTGTTTGCACCCAGTTTTTTTGCATCTTGTTCCTTATCGGGTGAAGTACTGAGTACTGTTACTTCTGCGCCAAAAGCCACCCCGAATTTTACCGCCATATGTCCCAGGCCTCATAAGCCCACCATCGCCAGCTTATGTCTCTTGCCCACCTCCCAGTATTTAGCTGCGCTTCCGCTTTTAATGGTATCAACTGTTTCTTTAAAAGGGGCCTCCGGAATTTCTTTTAAAATCAGTTCTATTACATCCTGAATGGTTAGTTCACCATCAAGAAAGCCTGCTGCCTTTACCATGGCCGGTAAATTCATTAGGGTTAGTGCTGTGGAAGCTTTAAGGGTAGTTGTAAAAAATTTCCGTCTCTCCATATATTTGACTGAATCTTTTGTAGCAGCTAATAAATTTTCCATTGTATTTTCTTTTTTAGTTAGACAAACCAACTCAATTGTATATCCCTTAACAATCAGGTGTTATATTCTACAATAAAATTAGCCTACACAAAATAGCAATTAAATCGGGATGCAGGAGGGTAACATTTTAAATGCACCCATTTTTTATTTCTCAATACCACTTGCGCAAAACAAAGAATCAGCTAACTTTATTTTTCTCTATTAAAGATTATTATATGCAACTAAAATCATTCTCAATTATTTTATCTCTTTTAGCAATTGCCGCACTACCTGGTTGCAATACTAAAAGTAAAGAAAGCTCATCTGCCGGCACAGATAATACAAAAGCTAATACAGATTATAAACCGGCCTTTGTTGGGCAGACCAGGATAAAAAGTGTAATCACTACAACTCCATATAAGGTAGAAAAACTGGCAGAAAAATTAGGACGCCCCTGGGCAATTATTCCCCTGCCGGATGGAAGATTGATGATAACAGAAAAGTCTGGCTTTATTACCATTCATTCTGCTGATGGATTGTTGCTTAAAAAAGTAACCGGCTTACCTTCGGTAGATGACAGGTCGCAGGGAGGTTTGCTCGATGTGGCACTGGACCCTGCCTTTGCACAAAACAGAACGATCTACTGGTCATTTTCTGAAAAGGTTGGCAGTGGCAATCTTACCGCTGTTGCCAAAGGTCAGTTGAGTGCAGATGAAACAACCATTCAAAATCCAGTGGTTATTTTTGAGGCTAAACCAGCACTCAAAAGCGAAAACCATTATGGTTCAAGGCTTGTTTTTGATAAGGGGGGGTATCTTTTTGTAACAGCAGGCGAAAGATTTATTTTGGAAGGAAGAAAGCAGGCGCAATTACTAAACTCAGGTCTTGGTAAAGTGTATAAAATTACCAAAGATGGCCAACCTGCTCCGGGAAATCCTTTCCTTAACCAGGCAGATGCCAAACCTGAAATCTATTCTTACGGTCACCGCAATCCACAAAGTTTAGACATTAATCCTGTTACCGGAGATTTATGGGAAGCCGAGTTTGGCCCAAGGGGAGGAGATGAATTAAACCTTATTAAGCCAGGCAAAAATTATGGCTGGCCTGTTATTACCTATGGTATTGAATACGATGGTAACAAAATTGGTGATTCCATTCAACAGAAAGAAGGAATGGAACAGCCTGTTTATTACTGGGATCCTGTTGTATCGCCCAGCGGTATGGTGTTTTATACCAGTGATTCAATTCCGGAATGGAAAAACAATCTTTTTATTGCCTGCCTCAGCAGCTTGCATATCAACAGGCTGGTAATTGAAAATAATAAAGTGGTGGGCGAAGAAAGTTTATTGTTGGATAAAAAAGAAAGGTTTCGTGATGTATGCCAAAGCAATGGCAAATTATATGCAGTAACTGATGGTGGTATTTTGTTTAGGATAAGTAAAAAGTAGTGGTTAGTAGAAAGCGAATTATTTTACAACACGAATTTTGCAGAACATTTTTTGATTAATGAAAAGGTGGGTATTATTTTCAAGCTTGTTATTTTGCTGCATCTTTCAACTCTCAGCACAAATAACCATTATTAAAACAGCCGTATTGGTGGTGGGCGGTAGTACTGGTGGCACAGCTGCCGGCATACAGGCCGCACGTAGTGGCGCATCAACTATTATTGTTGAACAGACAAATATGTTGGGCGGTATGTTAACTGCTGCAGCGGTAAGTTGTACAGATGGCAACGAGGGACTTAAAAGTGGTATGTGGCAGGAGTTTCGGGAAGCTTTATACAAACATTATGGAACAACCAATTTGGGTGCTGGCTGGGTAAGTAATACCTGTTTTGAGCCACATGTGGGAGATAGTATTTTTAAAGCATGGGTGGATAAAGAAAAAAAACTGAACGTCTTTTATGGCTGGTATTTTGACAAAGCCATAACCAACACAAACAAAGTTATCGGGGCTGAATTCATTAACACAAAAGGAGAGCGGTTAGTAGTGCGTGCAGCTATTATTATTGATGGCACCGACCTTGGTGATGCCTTTGCTTCAGCAGGTGCAGCATTTGACGTTGGTATGGAAGACCAGGCTTATAGTGGCGAAAAAGAAGCCCGTGAAAAGAATGATATCATACAGGATTTAACATGGTCTGCTGTTTTAAAAGACTACCGAAAAACTGTCAATAAAACCATTGCAAAACCAGCAGGCTATAACGCCGCAACATATTATTGCAGCACCAGTGATGCTCCGTGTAATGACAAGCCTTATAAGCTGACTACACAAAAAGTATTGGATTATGGCAGACTCACTACCTCCGATACGCTCAATGCCAAATACATGCTTAACTGGCCGATTCATGGCAACGATACTTATTTGAATGTAGTAGCTATAAAACCTTTGCAGCGGGAAGCGGCTTACGAAAAAGCGAAAGAACAAACTCTGGGTTTTATCTATTTTTTACAGACGGAATTGGGCTTTAAAAACATTGGACTTGCTGATGATGAGGTTAATAATGGCATGGCCTGGATGCCCTACAACAGGGAGGGCAGGAGAGTAAAAGGCTTGGTAAGGCTAAATATCAACCACATTAAAACACCCTACAGCTATGAGTTATATAAAACGGGGATTGCTGTGGGAGATTATCCAGTTGATCACCATCATGGCCAGTACCCGGGAAAAGTGCCGGAGATTGAATTTCCAAAAGTACCTTCCTTTAATATTCCATTGGGTACACTAATTCCTGAAAAAACAGAAGGCTTAATTGTTTGCGAAAAAGGAATTTCTGTAAGCAATATTGCCAACGGCACCACCCGTTTGCAGCCTGTTGTTTTATTAACAGGGCAGGCCGCCGGCGTATTGGCAGCGCAATGCATTGCAAAGAAAACTGCCCCCCGAGAAGTTGCAGTAAGGGCAGTACAAAATGAACTGTTGAAATTAAAGTGTTACCTGCTTCCATACTGTGATGTAGCACCCGGTGATGCGGCCTGGGAAGCGATACAGCAGGCAGGTGCATTGGGTATCATCAAAGGTGTTGGTAAGAGTGTAGATTGGGAGAACAAAACTTTCTTTTACCCTGATAGTGCCATTAAAACTGCTGAAGTTAAAAGAAATCTGCAAGCTTATTTTGGAGAAAAAACTCCGATCAATAATTTAAAAGATGGATGGCTTTCCATTAAAGAAGCCAACCATTTAATTCACCAATGTTTAAAGCAAAACGGGCGAAATAATTTTGATGCCGGATTTTGGAACGATGCGCTGCATCTTGCTAATTTTGATAATGCAAGGCCAATAACAAGAAGGGAACTGGCAGTGCTGTTCATCTATCACAATAAAAAATTTGCTGATTGCAGCATTGACTTTTACGGAAGAACTACCAATCGTTGAGTAAACACAATGGGCTTTATTTGCAGGTAACTTTACTTCGGCATTTTAAAATCCTTGTTACTGAAAGTGATGTGGTTTGGATTGTTAAGATAGTAAACGCATGACTGTAATACGTTCGAGAATCGCTACCGGGTTAGTTCCAGCATTTTTCTAAAATCAAATTCAGATTCATCAATGTTATTTTGTTTTAACAGTGCTTCCACTTCGTAAAACGTTTTGTGGTTGTCGGCAATATTTGAAAAGAAGACGATGGTGAATTTATTTTTAGGAATGATTTTTACTACGTTGCTAAAGCCACAGGTGCTGCCTGTATGATACAGTGCTAATTCATTATTGGCATCTATAACATTAAACCAGCCAAGACCATAATTAGCTTTTGTAGTGCCCTCAATGGCATGGTTAATGCGCTTTAACTGACTGCTGATATTGACCAAGCTGTTATTGATTAAAGCAGCTGTCCATTTTAGATAATCATTGAGAGAGGTGTACACACAACCATCACCTTTTGTAGCACTGGTAACGCTTTGGTCGGAAGGTATGATTTCATTTTTTTCATTTTTTGCAAACCCCATGGCTCTGTTGGGTATTATTTTTCCTTCTTCAAAAATCCTTGTATTATTCATTCCAAGGGGCTTGAAGATATATTTCTCAATAAATTGTACATAATTAAGTCCGGATGCTTTTTCAACAATTTGTTCCAGCACGCAAAAACCCGAATTGGAGTATTGAAAGGCAGTGCCTGCAGTAAAATAAGTTGAATCTTTTTTTAATAAAAAATTCACCACATCTGCATCTGAAATTTGTTTTGACTGATTTTCCGGAATCAATGCTTCATAATCCCAAATGCCGGAAGAGTGGGTGAGCAGGTGCTTTATTTTAATGTTGGCACCAACAGTTTTATTCCAGTTTGGAAAAAACTTTAGCAGATTATCATCGTAAGAAATTTTATGTTGTTGCTCCAGCAGCATAATACACATGGCGGTGAATTGTTTTGAAACCGAAGCCATTCTGAAATTGGTGGCTGGAGAAATTTCCTCCTTCGTATCAACGTTAGCCAAACCAATACCTTTTTGATACAGCAGCTTTCCATTTTTTGCCACCAGCAATGCAGCACCGGGTTGGTTTGCAGGAAAATTTTTTTGCATCACAGAATCGAGTTGCTTTGCGATGCTTTGCCCAAAACTCTGGCTACAAATAAAAATGAGTAATAAGAATTTTACCATGGTATTTCAAATTTACAAAGTTCTGCAGAGAGCGTTTGTAAATTAATTCATCATAGCTGTTAACAGCCTTACAGTAGGAGTGTGGAATAAAAAAGGGTAGGTCTAAATATAATTGCGTATTAGTAACGTTTGGCAGCAGGATGGAATGCTGCGACAGATTGATAGTAACGGCTGGCAAGAAAAAGGACCTATGGTAGTTGTTTTTTTATTGTTAAAAGGTTGGAACACAAATAAAAGGGAAA
>JAYWAU010000094.1:0-6559 GCA_043782265.1 Ferruginibacter sp.
CTTGTTTCTGCCAACTTCAGGCATTGGACGATGGAAGCGCTTAATGATGCTTTTGTTAGTATCAACCATCAATTGGATACCGCTGTTAAAATTGTAAACAACGAGTTACACAACACCCAATACTATGATGTGAACCTTAATTTGCAACATAACATTAAGCCTGATGAAAAGCTTACCGTAAACATAGATTATTTACAATACCAGGACAATAACCCCAACAGTTATACGAATGCCTATTACAATAGCAATGGTGGTTTTTTATATAATGAAAACGTGCAAAGCAGTAAGAACACGCCCTTAACTTTTTGGATTGGTGCGATAGATTATACAAAAACAATTTCCAAAAAAGTAGATATGGAAGCTGGCGTTAAAGCAACACAATCCGGGTTCAGGAACGAAGTGGCGGTGAATACCTTTTTTACAAATGCATGGGTAAAAGACACTTCACTTTCGGGAAATCATACACTTGATGAAAACATTAGTGCGGCTTACACTTCCTTCACTGCAAAACTATCCGAAAAAATTTCCATGAAACTGGGGCTTAGGTATGAATATACTCATTCCATTCTTGCATCTGAAACCGGAAAGGATGACATAACCCGCAATTATGGAAACTTGTTCCCTAGCTTTTTTATGATGTACAATATCAAAGAAGCCAGTTCTATTAATCTTTCTTATAGCAAAAGAATCTGGAGACCAAGCTTTATGGATTTAGCGCCCTATGTAATTTTTTTAGACCCCAAAACTTTCTCCACGGGTAACCCGGCGTTACAACCGGCCATAATAGATGCCGTAAATGCCGCTTATACCTTAAAAAATAAAATGATAACACTCTCTTACAGTTATACCACAAATCCTATCAGCCAGCAACCTTTTATTGATGAGGCCACCAATAGAATGATCAGCGCTGCCCAAAATTCAAAAAGTAATCAAAACGCTTCTATTATTCTTTCGTTGCCATTTACCATCTACAAATGGTGGAATATGCAAAACAACCTGACGTTGTATTGGGCACAGTCAAACTTCTTCTATAAGGAAGCTATGCAAATAAAAAACAAAGGTTTTTATTTTAATACTTCACAAAATTTTTTACTGCCTAAAGCTTTTTCCATCGGCCTTACAGGGTATTACAGCTCAAAATCTATTTGGGGTCTGTATATATTTCAGCCAATGGGCTCCATTGATATTGGCGTGCAAAAAAAAATGAGCAAGAAAAAATCAACGCTAACATTTAATATCTCCAATATCCTGAATTCACAAAAAGGGAAATATTCAGCTATTATTCCAGAGCAAAACCTGGTAATTAAAAATTATTATATCTGGGGGTACACCGGCTTCAGCCTTACATTTACACACAACTTTGGCAATGATAAAGTAAAAGCAAAAAGAGACAGGACTACTGGTTCTGAAGATGAAAAGGGAAGGGCTTACTAAGCAGGTACTTGTTGGAAATTATTGTTTAAGTTTAGCTGCTGCCGCTTTGTCTATAAACCATTGAAGTTCTCCATCACTGGGAGCAATGAGTTGTGCTGGAAAATTTTCAATATCTCTTTTATCTTCTATTACATGATGCACTGCTGTTGCCTTAGCATCGCCATACACCAGGAAAGCCACGTGGTGTGCCTGGTTAATTAAGGGCGCCGTAAAGGTAATGCGGTATTTTTTTTGATCTTCTAAATAAACAGCCTTTACAGAAGGAATAGTATAGTGTAATAAAGTTGTATGAGGGAAAAGCGAAGCAGTATGCGAATTATCTCCAAGCCCTAATAGTACTAAATCAAACTGTATTTTATCGGCCATGAAATATTTAGTGATGGCTACTGCATATTGTTGTGCTGCATTATCAACTTCCAGCGAAGTATCAACGGCAAAAATATGTGCAGGCCCAATTTGCAATGGTTCAAACAACGCCTTCTTTGCCATCAGGTAATTACTGTTAGAATCTGTCTGAGGAACATACCGTTCGTCTCCAAAAAAGAAATCAACTTTATGCCAATCTACTTTTTCTTTAAATGAAGGGGAACTTAATAATTCATATAATTTTTTCGGTGAAGCACCTCCTGATAACGCTACAGAAAATTTCCCCGTTTGTACAATTGCATTGTTGGCGATCGTAACAAAATATTCAGCAAGATTTGCCAGTACTTCGGTTTCCGAATTAAAAATATTAATTTTCACAGACAGTTATTTTTTACCATTCAAAGGAAGGGTGAACCAATGAAATCCATCTCTTGCAATCAATGCCTCTGCCAACTCCGGCCCCCACGAATCTGCAGAATAGTTTGGAAAGTTTAAGCTTTGCCGCCCTTCCCAGGTAGTTAAAATCGGCATCAGTAAATCCCATGCAACTTCCACCTGGTCGCCCCGCATAAATAAAGTTTGGTCGCCAACCATTGTATCTAACAGCAATGTTTCGTAGGCTTCGGGTGCCTGGCTGGTATAAGTACCTTTGTAATCAAATACCATATCCACTGTATTTAATGCCATTTCAAGTCCCGGGCGTTTTGCCTGAACCTGTAAACGGATACTCATTTCTGGTTGTATGCTGATGATGAGCCTGTTTTGCTGCCAGCTTTCGCTCACTTCTGCAGGAAATATAAGGTGCGGTACATCCTTAAATTGTACGCTGATAACAGAAGCTGACTGGTGCATTCTTTTACCTGTACGAACATAAAAAGGCACTCCTTTCCAACGCCAGTTATCTATAAAAAACTTGATGGCGGCAAAGGTCTCTGTGTTGGATGCAGGGTCAACTTTTGCTTCTTCCCTGTAGCCCGGTACTTCTTTTCCTTCCATCCATCCACTGGTGTACTGCCCCCTTACTGCAGACATCCTAACATCTTCTGGTGTAAATTTGCGCATGGCATTTAACACATCTACTTTGCGGCTTCTCACTTCGTCAGCATTAAAACTATTGGGCGATTCCATGGCAACCAATGTAAGTAACTGCAGCAAATGATTTTGTATCATATCTCTCAATGCACCCGAGCTATCGTAATAATCGCCTCGTTGTTCTACCCCTAATTGTTCTGTAACGGATATTTGTACATGCTCAATATAATTTCGGTTCCAGATGGGTTCCAGTATAGCATTGGCAAAACGAAATGCCATGATATTTTGTACAGTTTCTTTACCCAGATAATGGTCTATCCTGTATATCTGGCATTCGTTAAAAATGCTTGCCAGTAGTTTGTTGAGCGATCGCGAAGTTTCTAAATTGTGGCCAAAAGGTTTTTCAATAACGATCCTTGTTTTTTGAGGGTCGTCTGCCAGCTTTGCTTTTGAAATATTTTCGGCAATGATGGGGAAAAAATCAGGCGATACAGCGAGGTAATAAATAACGTTGGCCGCTGTTTGCCATTCTGCATTGTGTTTATCTATCCTGGTACCAAATTCTTTATAACTTTTAAAATCTTTTGCATCTGCCACCTGGTAAAAAAGATGTTTTGAAAAGGCTTCCCACTTATCTTTTTTAGCTTTGCCAGTTCTTGAAAAATTATTTATACCATCGAGTAATTTTTCGGCAAATTGTTCATCAGTTAAAGGCGTTCTGCCAGTGCCGATTATTGAAAACTGATCAGGTAACCATCCTTCTAAAAAAAGATTGTACAATGCCGGTGCCAGTTTACGTGAATTAAGATCGCCGGTACCACCAAAAATGATAAATATTACCGGTTGCGATTTTATAGTTGAATACATTTTTTATTAATTATAAGTTATGAGTTTTTCATTATGTTTTAAGCTATAAATTATTATTAGAGTTATGTATTATCAGCTTAGCTAATAGCGCCCCTATTCAGCTTTTTTTTAAATGATTGATCGTACATTATCTTATCGCATCAATTTAAACTCATAACTTATCACTTATAACTTACTTGCCCATTGTGTATGAAAAACGCCTTCTTTGCCTGTCAATTCATAGGTATGTGCGCCAAAGTAGTCCCGCTGTGCCTGTATAAGGTTTGAAGGCATTCTTTTGTTGCGAAGATTATCGAAATAACTTATTGAAGCTGCATAAGCAGGCATTGCAATGCCAGCTGTAATTGCATTTGATAAAACGGTTCTTGCACCGGGTAAACTTGTTGTAACCAGTTTTTGTACACCTTCATCCAACAGCAAATGTTTAAGGTCCTTATTTTTTTGATACGCTGTAAAAATATCATTCAAAAAACGGGAACGGATGATACATCCGCCACGCCATATTTTTGCTATCTCAGCTAATTGAAGCTCATATTTATATTCGGCTGAAGCCAATGAGAGCAGGTGCATTCCCTGTGAATAAGTGATGATCATACTAAAATAAAATGCCTGCTCCAATTCAACAATAAAAGTTGCAGTATCCACTTTTAAAGTTGCATCATTATTGCTATACATTGCAGCCGCCTCTTCCCTTAATATTTTGTATTTACTCAGGTCACGCATTGCTACCGCAGTATCAATAGTTGGTATGGGGCTTTGTAAATCCATGGCCACCTGTGATGTCCATTTGCCTGTTCCTTTCGCCCTTGCTTCATCTTTAATGTCATCTAATAATAAGTGATCTGCACCCGGTTCTTTATAGCTAAATATATCTTTTGTTATCTCCATTAAAAATGATTGCAGCCGACCTTCATTCCATTGGGTAAATACTTTTTCTATGGCTTCATTATCTAATTGCAATCCTTTTTTTAGTACCTCGTAAGTCTCACCAATTAATTGCATCAATCCATATTCAATACCGTTGTGTACCATCTTTACAAAATGGCCTGCTGCACCCGGGCCTATATAAGTTACACAAGCTTCACCATCTACTTTTGCAGCGATAGATTCCAGGATAGGCTTCATTATGTTGTAGGCTGCTTTATCTCCACCAGGCATCATACTAGGTCCTTTTCGTGCACCTTCTTCGCCGCCGGAAACTCCCATTCCAAAAAAATGAAAGCCTTTTGCTTCCAGATAATCTACCCGGCGATTGGTATCGGTAAAATGTGAGTTTCCTCCATCAATTAAAATATCTCCTTTGTCGAGGAAGGGCAATAATTCTTCTATCACACTGTCTACAATTTTTCCTGCAGGCACCAACATCATAATTGCTTTAGGGCTTTTTAAACTTTCCGTAAAAATCTTTATATCACTAAAGCCTTTCAGATTACCATTTTGATCTTCCGTTTCTAATAACTTTCCTTTTGTTGCATCCTTATCATAGCCTGCACCAGCTACGCCATGATCGCCCATATTCAATAAAAGACTGCGACCCATTGTACCAAGTCCTATCATTCCAAAATCGTATTTACCTGCTGAATTGCTCATTGGTTAAAATTTTCTTTTTTTAAGTTTTCTAATATTTCTTTTGTTGATTCAAAACCAGTATGATGAAAAGAGCGGATGCCTAATTTTTGTGCTGCATTGGCAAACATAATCCTGTCGTCAAAATATACACACTGGCTGGGAGAAGCCTGTGCTATACCCAATGCCAGTTTAAATATGCCGGGGTCAGGCTTGCGCATTTTTACTTCGCAACTGGAGATAAAGGCATCAAAGGCTTTGTGCAGTTTAAATTTCTGAACACGGTAATCATTCAGCTCTTTGCCTTCGTTATTGATTGAGATGATTCTGAAACCGCAATCTTTTTTCCACTCTTTTAACCATTGCAGCATATCAGGTAATTCAACCGATTCGGAGTACATAAAATCTTTAAAATCCTGTCGTACGAAATCTCTTGGATAATTAAATATTACCGTATCCAGATACTCATCAAGTGTGATGCTTCCTATTTCGTACACATTAAATATAAAATTATGCAGAACATCTACTTCAGCATAATCAAGCCCAAATTGTACAGCGGCCTTTTTCCTTGATTCATGTCCCCATCCATTGCTTAAGAGGATGCCTCCCACATCAAAAAAAAGTATTTTAAGGTCGTTTATTTTTTGCATGGTTAATTTTTATTTTCAAGTTCCTGCACTTTTTGCAACCGTCGTACATGTCTTTCGGCTTCTGTAAAACGGGCATTTAAAAAAGCTACTATTAACTCCTGTGCAGCCATATATCCTGTAACACGGCCACCAAGACAAAGTAAGTTCAGGTTATCATCTTCCACGCCCTGGTGTGCCGAAAAATGATCGTTGATCAAAGCTGCTCTTACTCCGGAGACTTTATTAGCAGCAACCGAAGCTCCTACTCCACTGCCACAAATTGCAATAGCACGATCTACTTCTTTGTTCACCAAAGCCTTTGCAAGTGGAATTACAAAATCCGGGTAATCATCTGCGTAATCCATTTCAAAGGCGCCAAAATCTTTCACATCGTAATTAAGAGACAAAAGATACGAATGAATAATTTCTTTTAATTCATATCCTCCATGGTCTGCTGCAATACCTATTTTCATTTTGTATATTTTGTGGCAGGTAACTTACTCCTGTTCCCTATTTTTCTAAAAGTGACATTGCTTTGGCAACTACATTTTCTACCGTAAAACCAAAGAGTTTATATAAATCTTCTGCCGGTGCCGACTCACCAAAAGTAGTCATTGCAATAATAGCCCCCTCATCTGTTACATATTTATGCCAGCCCAATGGTG
>JAYWAU010000095.1:0-17776 GCA_043782265.1 Ferruginibacter sp.
AGGTATTTCCAGTCTGTAATAAGCGATGCATCGGGTATATCGCCCATCACCTGGTCAAGGTCCTTAGCTGCTTCGGTAATTGTTTTTTTTGCAGTTGAATCCAGTGCGCCAAAGCCTCCTAAAATACGTTGCAATGGTTCTTCCATTACAACCATAATGGTATTGAACCCCTGTAATTTAGCAAGCAATAATTTTAAATTATCTCTTGATCCTGTCGCAGTGCCCAGCATATCCAAATAAGCGGCGGCAGCATTTCTATTGGCGGTATTGCCTGCATCCATCAGCATCCAGCGCAGGCGATGAATATTGTGCGATGCTGTTAAGAAGGACGATGTTGCCAGAAGCAAAGGGTAGTCCTGCCGGCGGTAGGCAGTAGCGGGATCATTCACCCATGCTTCTTCGGCATTCTGCATAGTTTTTCTTTTGTTGCTCAGCACCTGGTTAACAAGGTCACGCATACGGGAAATATTTTTCATTGTCCAGTTAGGGTTTTGCAACACATCGTTCATCCATTGCACAGACCGTTGCGCTTCTGCTACATTATTGCCTGCACCCTTTACCAATAACTCTGCCCTGCCCGTTCTAAAATTGGTACTGTAATTACAAGTTAAACTTAGTATCTGCTGCCGCTGTAACTGCATCATATCTTCATACGAAATAGCTTTACCCTCTTTTACAATACCGGTTTGCGTAAGTAATTCAGGCAGCATTGCCAGGTACACTAATTTATCTGTGGGTAAATTATCAAGGCGTAGCGCAAGGCCGGTTGTGGCACTCGTCATGTTATTAAATGTAGATGCCAGCATAGGAATTTTATTTTCCAGCAGGCTGGTTTTATACTCAAGTTGATCGTCTAATGTAAGAGGAGGATTGTCAATAAACCTGATTGAAGTTGACTGTGCTGCTTTTTCAAGAGCAAGCGTATTGGCATCGTATGCTGCTTTGTATTTTTGGATAGCTTCCTGATCTCCTGTTACAGCATATGTTGTTTTTAAAACAGCTATTTCAGCAGCAGCTCTCAGTTTAGCGGCACTGTCCTGCTGCGCCAGTAAGGTAGTATTGGCCTTGCTCACCACTACATAAGGCAATGAGGTGGTAAGCTTCCATTTAGTAAAATAAGTACCCCAAAAGTTTTTTCCACTGGCCAGTAATTTTTCAATTTCTTCAAACTGGGGTTTTAGAATGATTGATTTTTTAAAGTCTTTTATCTTAGTCATTTCATTTACCTGCTGGTACCAGCTATCGTACGTATCCCTAAAGCCAAACTTAGGTGGTGTGTTGATGAATTTTGCAAGACTACGCTTGTTATCAGTAAGACTGTTTTTAAACCGTTGATTAAATTCTTTTAGTTCTTCAGAACCGTCTTCAAATGCCGCTATACGATTAAGCTCGGTCATTATTTTTTGAACCGCCATGGCAGCTTTTTCTTTGGTAAGATTTGCTGTAGCAACATCTGTAATACCAATAAACACCGGTTGACCGGCATTGTTATCTGCGTAGGCAAACAAACCCTGTGCACCAAGATCTATCTCTCTTGTTTTACCATCAATAAATTTTTTATAGAGGTTGGTACTGGCATCTCCTGCAAAAGTGCTCAGAAAATTATTCAGCATCAGTTCATCAGTAGCACTAAGGGTAAGCTGGGCTGGAAAGGTAAACATCATGATACCAGGATCCTGCTCATTGGTGCTGGGATATTCTACCAATTGAACGGTGCCTTCGGGTGCAGCGTTGGGTGCAGGTATTTGATTGCTATAAACTTTTTGTTCTTCCTTTGGCTGTAGCCTGTTGAGTAGCTGATCCGTTTCTTTCAGCACTGCGGCAAGTGGCATTGTTTTGGGTAAAGCTGTAATGGCACCCATATTGCCAAGGTGGTAATTAAGATCATGAAAATGTTTGATGTCTGCAGCATTGAGTATCCGGATATCAGCAGGGTTACCTCCGGCATTGTAAGAAAGCGGGTGTGTAGTGCCATACAATAGTCTTCCCATATGGTCGTACACCTGTGCATAGGGATTGTTCATTCCTGTTTTCATTTCATTGTACACAGAGCCCTTCTCTTCTATCTTTAATTGTTTTGTGGCCGCATCTTCCGCCACGCCCCAGTTGCACACTTCCCGGTGTACTTCTTCATCTGTATAATCGGGGTGTAGCAATGCATCAAGGTATTCTTCAAACAATTTATAAAAAACAGTTCCACCGGCAGCGGTATTAAAATTGTATGCCGTGTAAGCTTGCGAAGTAAAGGCATTTGAAAAGGCAAGCGACATACCTTCGGTTGTATTCAGGTCACGCCCTTTATTGCCTTTTGTAATTAAAAGATGCTCCTGCGTATGCGGTTCGCCTTTATTTGAAAGTGGTAATGAGTTTACCCAAATAAATGTTTGTGGTACAGATTCTATCTGCAAAAGGTCTAATGTAAAACCTGTTTTATCGTGCACAAAACGGCCTCCCATTGGCTGGCCTGCATCATTCAGGTATAATGAGGCAGCACTAAATCCATTTAGATGTTGTCCTTCCTTAAGGGTAGACAACGTGTTGCCTGCATTGGTCTGTGCCAACAATGGCGGGCAAACCGATAACAAAAAAATACTACTGATAAAAATAAATAAACGAAGCTGCATAAAAGGGTTATTTTAATTACATTTTTAATTGATGCTAAATTTGCAAATGGTTTCAAATGTTTTCTAACAGCATGGTTGAATTGGTTAATCGGGGTATTAGATTGAATGGATAATAAATGTAATGAAAAAGAAGTAATAGCTTGTTTATTTTTAACAAATAAAATGTAGTTGCTTAAAGACTTTATAATTAATTACGCTGATTAAGCAGCAGTACAAAAACAGGCTAAATCTATTAAAGAAATTAATTTACCTTTCGTGGTGATGAGTACTATACAAAAGCATACGAATCAAAATAAATTACGATGAAAAAGATACTCTTATTGTTTGTCTTTGCTAGCACAGGCATGCTGTTGATGGCGACAGAAATAAAATCTCCTAACAGGGAGCTGGTTTTAAATGTAATGGTGAAGGAGGGTGCGCCTGTGTATTGGCTCACGTATAAAAACAAGCCTGTGATCAAAGAGAGTAGGCTGGGTTTACAGTTAAAGAATGATCAATCACTAACGGAAGGATTTGTCATCAGCAATAGTTTCATCACAAGCTTCGATGAAACATGGCAACCTGTGTGGGGAGAGGTAAAATCAATTCGAAATAATTACAATGAACTGGCAGTTACCTTAACACAAGCGGCAACACAACGCAGCATCATTGTACGTTTCAGGCTTTTTAATGACGGACTTGGTTTCCGGTATGAATTTCCGTTACAGGCAAAACTCAATTACTTTATCATTAAAGAAGAAAAAACACAATTTGCGCTTGCAGGTGATCACAAAGCATTTTGGTTACCCGGCGATTTTGATACGGAAGAATATAGCACAGTTACGTCAAAACTTTCTGAAGTAAGAGGTAAAATGAAAGCGGCAATAACGCCAAACTCCTCACAAACAACCTTCTCTGAAACGGGCTTACAAACTCCTTTGATGCTTAAAAGCGACGATGGGCTTTACATCAACATTCATGAAGCGGCGCTGCTTAATTACTCGGCATTATCGTTGAACCTGGATGATAAAAATTTCATACTGGAATCGTTTTTAACGCCGGATGCCATCGGCGATAAAGGGTATTTACAAACGCCCTGTCAGTCGCCCTGGCGCACTATTGTGGTCAGCGATAAAGCAACTGATATTCTTGAATCAAAATTGATTTTAAATTTAAATGAACCAACAAAATTTACCGATGTATCGTGGATTAAACCTGTTAAATATGTGGGTGTTTGGTGGGAGATGATTACGGGACGCAGCACCTGGGCATATAATAACCTCGGCAGTGTTAAAATTGATCAGTTGGATTATTCCAAAACAACACCCAATGGCAAACATGGCGCCAATACAGCACATGTAAAAGAGTACATCGACTTTGCAGCCCTGCATGGATTAGATGCTGTTTTAGTGGAAGGCTGGAACATTGGCTGGGAAGATTGGTTCGGCAAATGGAAAGACAATGTATTTGATTTTGTAACACCCTATCCTGATTTTGATGTGCAGGAAATTCATCGCTATGCTGCAAGCAAAGGCATTAAAATGATCATGCACCACGAAACATCCGGAGCGGTGCCTAACTATGAACGGCGCATGGACACTGCTTATCGTTTTATGGTAAACAACGGATACAATGCAGTGAAGAGTGGTTATGTAGGTGATATACTGCCAAGGGGTGAACACCACTATGGACAATTTATGGTGAATCATTATAACCATGCCATTACAAATGCGGCCGGTTATAAAATTATGGTAAATGCCCACGAGGCGGTGCACCCAACCGGCCTCTCCCGCACTTACCCCAATTTAATTGCCAATGAAGCTGCCCGTGGCACAGAATACGAAGCCTTTGGTGGGAGCAATCCTGATCACACCACCATATTACCTTTTACAAGATTGATGGGTGGGCCCATGGATTATACACCGGGTATTTTTGAAACACGTGTTTCAAAAATCAATCCCGATAACCATTCGTTTGTACATTCTACGCTGGCACGTCAATTGGGTTTGTATGTAACCATGTACAGTCCGCTGCAAATGGCAGCAGACCTGCCAGAAAATTACAACCGATTTTTAGATGCTTTTCAATTTATTAAAGATGTTGCCATTGATTGGGATGACACCAAAGTACTGGAAGCAGAACCCGGCGACTACATCACCACCGCAAGAAAAGCAAAAGGAACCAACAACTGGTTTATTGGCAATACCAGCGATGAGAATGGTCATCAATCAAATATAAAATTGAGCTTTTTAGCTGCCGGTAAAAAGTACAATGCTATTATTTATGCAGACGCAGCAGATGCCGATTACGAAACCAATCCGCAGGCCTACACCATTAAAAAAATGCTAGTGACAAATAAGAGTGTATTATCACTGAAAGCTGCACCGGGTGGAGGTTTTGCTGTTAGTATTATGGAGGTTACACGAAAAAAATAGCGCACATTTGCCTGTAATAAAATAGCAATATTTATACCGATAATTTTATCAAATGCTTGGTAAAGTACATACCAGTAAGCCTGTTGTAACCACCATTGCACCATGGTTATCTGTAAAAAACAGCGCAGCAGCCCTGGCTTTTTACAAAGCTGCATTTGGTGACTACCTAAAGCTTCTGGCTTGGAGACCCTGGTGGAGTAATTGTTGCAAGGCTTTCTATTGATGGTGCCGAATTTTGGTTAAGTGATCAATCTCCCAAACATGGAAATTTTAGTCCTGCCACCGTAGGCGGAGGAACCGTTAGAATAATAGTAACGGTAGCAGATCCTCAAACATTTTTTTCAAAGGCATTAGAAGTAGGTGCAACCGAGGTATTCCCGGTAAAGGAGGATTATGGATGGAAACTGGGAAGACTTGTTGATCCTTTCGGTCACCACTGGGAAATTGGTCACCAGTTGCAAGATCAATAGCGGTTATGAATCGGAACGTTCTTTAAGCATTAAACTTTATTATGCTGTTTTACTGAGAACTCTTTTGAGAATCCCTCCTGGCATTTATGGTGTAACGACGTTATGATTTTTAAAGATTGTAATGGAGGTTTGTACTAACGACAATACAACATGTATGGTGTTATATTGATGATTAGACAACAATTTTTTTTCTTACTAATAGCTTATTATAATATAAACACACAAATTGTACGTCACCCGATTGAACATCCTCCACCTATACTAGCATCTATGACTTTGCCTACACGACCCAACGCTATTTTTAGCACATTGCAGGCATACAAAACCCAGACACAAAGCCATCCTTGCAAAGAGCTAAAATGCCAATGCTCAGCCCACTAACCCAGCGGAAGGAATACTAATCATCTTCATCTCAAACATCAACAAAATATCAATAATCGGCAAAGCACCTTCACTTCAAAACCACTACTTTATAATGATCAAATAAACAGTTGATTTTAATATTTACTGTATCTTTCAGATTACTGTATGACAGATTTGATATTCCTCAAAGCCTTAAGGGACAAACTCAAAGGCGGCAACATAAGGTCAATCCATTTGAATGCACTCCCTGGCAGGTATGCAACACGCCTTGATTTTGCAAATCTGAATCACATCAGACCCGACTTTGCAGAAAAATTTCTTGACCAACTTTTAACCACCGCATGTTTTGATTTCAAAATTTCTTTTGACGGAATTGATTTAAACTCTCTTCAGTCAGACGAACAAAAGCGGCTTGGAATTTTATCAAAACGGTTAAACTCTCTCAACATTGAAAACGAGGACAACTACAAGGATCACGGAATAAAAACTTTTGGTTTTGGTTTTCCGATTTTGATAAAGCCATCAAAGCAAGACCCCAAAAAAATTATTAAAGCTCCGCTTTTCATTTGGCAGTTAGAAATAATCAAGGCAACAAACAAAGTCAACACATGGTCAATCCTTCGCAACAAGACACGAAACGAAAGTGGAAAAATTGTTGACGAAGAAGTTCACTCTGTTGGACTGAATGAAGTGCTACTCTCCTTTCTAAAGACAGACGAAAGTATTTCTGTCCCTCAAATCAATGAGGAACTTTTGGAAGATGCAATCATTGACCAAAAAGAATTGATTGACGAATGTTACAAAGTGCTGAAAGCACTTAACACAAACGCAACGACCAACATCAAAGAAAGTTTGCTTACGAAATTCAAAGAGCCATTAAGAAACATTCCAGAAGCAGGAAGTTTAGAATCTGTATCGGGAAATATTCCTTGGATACATTTTGGCGGAGTGTTCGGATTATTCCGAACACAAAAAGAAAGCATCGTCACAGACATTGATAAAATCATTGACAAGTTTGATGATTTTGATTTTGAAAATTTAGAGGTTGAGAATTTTTCAGGAACTGCACACAGTGTAGTTGAAACAGACCCAAGCCAACAGGAAATTCTCACGACATTAGGAATTGAACCAAAAAAAATAATTCAGGGTCCACCCGGAACGGGGAAAAGCCAATCGCTTACAGCACTTATCACAAATGCTTTAGCGAACAATTTGAAATGCCTTGTAGTGTGCGAAAAGAAAACGGCACTTGATGTAATCAAAAAAAATCTACACAAAGAGAATGACCAGTTAGGAGCATTGGCAGCAGTTGTAGAAGACATCAACAAAGACAGAGACGGAATTGTAAATTCAGTTCGTGATAGGTTGGGCAACCTTTCTCAATACGCAAGTTTCAATCAAACGAATTACACAACAGTTCGGGAAATAGTTGAAACAAAAGTAGCAGAACTAAATCACCAACACAAACAACTTGACAAGAAAATTTATTTAGGCAAGTCGTGGACTGAATTAGTTGGAGAGTTTTTGAAACGAAAAAAGGTTGCTGATTTTGCAGAATTGAAATCGAAACTTGATTACAAACAATTCAAGTTTCAAGAAGATGAAAAAGAACTTGCTGAAATTGTCAGCAAAATAAAAACGGCAAAGAAACTTTACGCTGATGTAAAGCGGCTTGACCATTCACTTGAAATTTTAAGTGATGCAATTTTCAAAGAAGATAATCCGAGAGCCATCCAACTAAAGTTGGAAGAACTCTCAAAAGAAACAGCCAAACAACTTGAAGAAGTAAAAGGAGAACTGCAAAAAGAAATAACAGAATACCAAAAGTGGCTTGACAGCCACTTTGGTGAATATTATTTTGCAGTCAAGCAGCAAATCACTAATTACAAAGATTTTGTTGTTTCTAATCACGAACAGTTCGGAGATTTGTTTTTTAAGAATGACGGTTTTACAAAATTCCGAATACAAACTTTGAGTATTGTTTCCAAGCGTTACAAAATGCTGAAAGGAAATAGAATTACTTTAGTCAATCAGGTTTCAGAAATAAAACAGGTTCATCAAACGCTAAAATATTTTGAACACAGTTATATTGAAGGCAACCACACCCCTACTCTCAAAATTTTCGTTGACAACATTGATAAGTTAAGCGACCACACAGAAGATTGGTTTAAGAACAACGAAAAAGTTAAACAACATTATTTACAAAACTTTTCATCAGATTATTTGCACCCACTTTTTACAGATAAAGCAAGTTTGCAAAACACTGAGAGGAAATTGGAGCAAATCATTTCTAATCTCAACCAAGAGAAATTATTAAAACGAAATTTTTCAGACACAGCAAACCACAATCAGAAAATTTCCGAAACGGAAATTTTGCAAACAGAAATGAAAACCATTTCTGCAAACCTTGAAGATTTCAGAGAGTATTTTGATTGGAGGAAATTCTACATTGAACTTACTCCATTGCAACGGACAGTGGTAAGGTCAATCATTGAAATCAATTGCAAAAATTGGGAAACAACTTTTGAAAGTTGGTATTACCATTGGTTACTTGCAATTGCAGAAAGTAATTTGAAAGGTTTGCCGAAAAGTGATGACAAGATTGTTGAGTTGGTTGAGTCTAAAGAGCAAATGAAAAAATTCCAAATTAAAAGTATAATTAATACTTGGACAAATAGGCAATCCACCTCAGTCTTGAGTACAAAGAAGGCAGGGGTTAATCCAATAAGTGTTTTTAATAAAAAAGGAGCTCCAGGCCAAAAAAGGAATTCTTTAAGAAAAATTGTTAATGAAAATTTTGAATTGTTTACAAATTTTTTTCCAGTTGTAATGACAAGTCCTACTGTTTGTAGTTCCATAGTTCCTTTAGTAGAAGGGCTATTTGATGTTGTAATTTTCGATGAAGCAAGTCAGTTGAGATTAGAAGATACATTTCCTGCATTGCTTAGAGGAAAAATAAAAGTTGTTTCAGGAGACAGCCAACAAATGCCACCGTCAAATTTCTTTCAAGGTGGAACAGCTTTGCTAAGTCCGACAGAAGAAGATTACGAAGAGGAACAAACAGCAAGCCAAGCACAATCACAATCATCAAATCGAAAAGCCAATAATTCTTATGAACTTGCACATAGTGAATCGCTATTGGATTATGCCGAGAACTCCAACTATAAACAATGCTATTTAAAAGTTCACTATCGTTCGCAGCATCCACACCTGATTGACTTTTCTAATCATGCTTTTTATGGCAAGCGACTTATTCCAATGCCAGCCAAACAAGAATACAAACCAATTCAGTTTATTGAAGTGAACGGACTTTATGAAGACCAGGTAAACAGAGATGAAGCAAGACAAGTAGTTGATATATTATTAAATCACATCAAGCAATTTAAGAACGGGAAATATCCATCAGTTGGCGTTGCAACTTTCAATTTGTATCAGCGGAATTTAATCCTTGAAGAAATTACAAAGGCACGACAACAGAAACCCGAATACGATAAAAAGATTGCGGACTTGGGTTCTGATTTATTCGTAAAGAATTTAGAGAACATTCAAGGTGATGAAAGAGATATCATAATTATTTCAACAACTTTTGGAAAGAAAGCAGACGGTTCTTTTCGCCAATCGTTTGGTCCGATTTTACAACGCAACGGCTACAAACTTTTGAATGTAATTGTAACAAGAGCAAAGTATAAAGTTTTTGTTTGCACTTCTATTCCGCAAGAGCATTACAATTCTTATCCAGTTCTCTTACAGCAAATGAAAAATAATGGCAGAGCCATTTTCTATTCTTATTTGGCTTACGCCAAATCGGTAAGTGAAAATAATCTTGAAACAAAAGAATCTTTGCTAAAGCAACTCTACGAAAATTGCGAATCAAAAACTTTTGAAATTGACCATGATGTTTACGGTTCTGAATCTCCATTTGAAGAAGAAGTTTATTATCTACTTGCTGAAAAAGTTGGGCAGGAGAGATTACAACAGCAATATCCAATAGGAGGTTTCAGAATTGATCTAGTTGTGAAATCAAAAGTTACAGGTAAGCCAATCATTGCCATTGAATGTGACGGGGCTAAATATCACAGCAGCAATGAAGCGTATGCTTGGGATATGTTCAGACAATCACGACTTGAAGAACAAGGGTTTACTTTTTATAGAATATGGTCAACTAATTGGTGGTATTCGTCAGAGAAGGAATTGAAAAAACTTGTTGTTTTTATTTCACAAGCCGACATTGACGAAAAGATAGAAGATATTCTTCCACTTGATGAAGTTTTAAAAGTGGACGAAATTGTTCCAATCACTTTGCAAGCCGAGACGAAAAGAAAAGTTTCGTTCGCTTCAACTGTTTCAGTAAAGAATCCAGAAGGAACAATTTTGAAAGTAAAATTCAGCAAGACACAAGCAAGTCAAAATGTAAAACCTGACAGCAACGGAATAATTACAGTTTATGACAAATCTCCTTTGGCATTAGCTATTATTGGGCGTTCAGAAGGGGAAATTTGCCAATTGGGGATGTTAGAATTATATTATGAAATCTTAAGTGTAGAATAAATGAAACCGGCAGTCAATAAATACAACCAGTTACTTGATAACATTGGTTTTACCCTTCAAAAGGCAAGAGAAAATGCTATCAAAGCAATCAACACTGAATTAGTGAAAGCTAATTGGGAAATTGGCAGATACATTGTTGAATTTGAACAGCAAGGGAAAGAACGGGCAGGATACGGGTCAGAATTATTGGTTTCTTTATCCAAAGATTTAAAAATAGAATTTGGCAAAGGATTCAGCCGTTCTAATCTGCAACTGATGCGGCTTTTTTATATTAAATACCCAAATTTCCAGACAGTGTTTGGAAAATCGGAAATTCGCCAGACAGTGTCTGGCAAATCTGCAAAAAGCCAGACACTGTCTGGCATATTGCTAAGTTGGAGCCATTATGCTGAATTGCTTACCGTTTCAGATGACTTAGCAAGAAGTTTCTACGAAAAGCAAAGTAATAAAGAAAATTGGAGTTTCCGAGAAATGAAACGACAAATTGATTCTGCTTTATTTCAACGCTTGGCTTTAAGTAAAGACAAGAAAGGCGTATTGGCTTTAGCAGACAAAGGACATATAATAAGTACTTCAACAGATGCAATTAAAGACCCGTATGTTTTTGAATTTTTAAACATCCCCAAAGACAGTATTATTAAAGAGCATGATTTGGAGAAAAAGCTTATTGACAACTTACAGAAATTTTTACTGGAACTTGGCAAAGGTTTTTCGTTTGTGGCAAGGCAATTTAAAATTACGGTTGACAATGAACATAATTTTATAGACCTCGTTTTTTATCATCGCATATTAAGATGCTTTGTTCTCATTGACCTTAAAATAAAAAAAGTAAAGCATAAAGACATAGGGCAAATGAATTTTTATCTGAACTATTTTAAAGAAGAAGAAAATACAGAAGGTGACAATGACCCCATCGGAATTATTATTGCAGCAGACAAACACGATTTTTTAGTAAAGTATGCAACTGGTGGACTTTCAAATAAAATATTCGTGTCAAAATACCAATTGTATCTGCCAGACCAAAAAGTTTTGGAAAAGAAGGTAAAGGAAATCATTGACAGCGAGTAACATCACTTAGACACAATAGGCGAAGTCTCTAAAAGTCTACCCAATCAAGTCAGGCACATTTGCAGGGTACACAAAGCCGACACACAAAAGCCAACCTTGCAAAAGAGCCTGCCGTGTTCTTACGCCTTCGGGACACACCCTAAATAATAGGAAACAGTATGCGGTTTGATACAGCAAAACCAAGGGCGAATGTACAACAGCTGTCTCGTCCTGAAACATTACCAACACTGTAAAATAAATCAATACCGCTTTGCCCTGTCATATTGCACTGGCCAAACAATATCATCACCCAATTCTTTGGCGGCATGTAATGGAAAATAAGGGTCCCGTAATAACTGGCGGGCCAGTATAATTACGTCAGCCTGTTGGTTATTTAATATTTGTTCGGCTTCTGTTGCGCTGGTAATAAGCCCGACGGCACCGGTTAAAATGCCCGTTTCTTTTTTTATTTTTTCTGCAAATTGTACCTGGTACATTGGAGCCAAAGGAATTTTTTGTTCCGATGAATTTCCTCCCGAAGAACAATCAATTAAGTCGACACCTTTATCTTTTAAAATGCGGGCCAGCACCACAGAGTCTTCTTCATTCCACCCTTCAGTTACCCAATCGGTAGAAGAGATGCGAACAAACAATGGTATAGTTTCGCCAATGATATTTCTGGTGTTGGTTACAATTTCAATCAATAAACGAATTCTGTTTTCAAAACTGCCTCCATACTCATCAGTGCGCTTATTGCTGACGGGCGACATAAATTCATTAAGCAAATAGCCATGCGCTGCATGTATTTCAATCAATTTAAAACCAGCTTTTAGTGCCCGTTCAGTGGCAGCAGAAAAATCGCTTTTCAATTTTTCAATATCCTCTATGGTCATTGCTTTAGGCAACGGCTCTCCTTCAGTATGAGGAATAGCGGATGGGGCCATTGTTTGCCAAGCACCTTCTTCAGGCGTTAACGCTTTATTACCTTTCCATGGTACGTGATGGCTGGCCTTAAGACCTGCATGCGCCAGTTGTATTGCAGGTACAGCACCCTGTGTTTCAATAAAAGCTGTTATCCGTTTAAGAAAATCGATGTGCTCGTTTTTCCAAATGCCAAGATCACCGGGAGAAATTCTTCCTTCAGGAGAAACTGCCGTTGCTTCCATAATGATAAGTGCTGCACCGCCAACAGCCCGGCTGCCTAAATGCACGAGGTGCCAGTCTGTAGCAAAGCCATCAGTGGCTGAATATTGACACATGGGCGAAACAACGATCCTGTTTTTGAGCGTAATATTTCTGATACTGAGTGGGTGAAAAAGAAGCGACATATTTTTTGTTTAGGATGCAAATGTCTGATGATTTGCGGAGTAAAAAAAGGGTAATTATTTTACAATTACGGTTGTGCAAAATCTAAGTTTTAAAAACAAATTTTGAAGAATAAAGTTCACACAACGGATGACTAATTAAATTCTTTGAGCAAGATCCAAAAGTTTATCCTCCTCAGCTACTGACCTTGTAGAAACGCCGTTTATTTTTGACCACCTTATTAAGCGGATTGCATCGCCTGAAATTTCGATCCCCGAAATATTGCCATCCTTAAAACAGCAACAGCCGGTATTAAAATAACTGGGATTCATATTCCTGAAAGAATGATTTAAAAAATCGTATTCCCTTCTCCGCTTTGGTATTTCATTTTCAATAGCGGCAATGGCCGCCGCATCCTTTAATTCTTGCGCTTCTTCTAACCTCAAATACAGTCTTTCTAAATGTGTGAGGGAATTAAAAACCGGTTGGTGGGTATGCCCCGTAATAAGAATAACATTTTTTTGAGCAATACTCCATTCATACATCATTTCATTATGCAACGTTTTTCTTTCATCGTTGGTAGAAGGGCTGTTGGTATTAATATCTAAAATAGCCTGCAATGGTCCCCATATATAACTCACAAACCATTTGCTAAACCAGTTGCCATCACTTTGTGCATCACCCTGGTGACCGTGGGTACAAAATATATCGATACTTTTTCCATTTAATTGCACCCTCAAAACAATGCCTTCAAAAATCTTTATTTCTCTGCCGTAGATTTTTTTTATTTGTATTTGCGCAAAGGGATCATTCTTCCAATACAAATCGTGATTGCCAATTATTTTGCAGTACGTGTTACTGTCAACAAATAATTTTTCCTTTTCAAATACATCTGCATTGTGTTTTATCACACTAAAAACATTGTTCTCCCACAATTCTTCACTATCGCCAAGATTTACATAAAAGAAATTATTTTGATGGTAATAGTCAAGTGCAGCTTTGTAATTTTCTGCTGCCATAGCAAAATCATCTGCGCCATTTCTTGCTCCTTTATGTTGGTCAGAAAAAATAATGATTGATCTGTTATGAGGATCAAAGCTAAACATGCTGCCACTTTTTTTACCGGGCTGGTCTACAGATTCTTCGTACAATTTAGATAAAGAAGCCATCACATTTTCTCTTTTAGGAGAAGAGGAAAATCTATCTGCTAACCAGGTTACCGGCCTTGCTAAAAAAAATTTGATAATGCGGCGAAAAAGCAAAATGAATGAATGCATGTTGCAACTACTTAGGTTTATAGAATTATCAATAAAGTAAATATACTTACTTGCCCTATTTAAAAAGAACTAAAGGAGCTGCTATTTTTTAAAATATTTTCCAATGATTGGGAGTTGTGGCAGTTCCTTTTTTTCTGTATTTCCAATAAACCATAAATAAATGCTTACCAATATGGTAGCCACGACCAAACTAAAAATGGTGTTGCTCCAAATTGCCGTAATGCCTTTATGGGCAAAGAAAAGTAGTACTACAATAACCATATAGGCCAATAATTTTTTCCAGGCATATGGTATGCGGTATTCTTTTTGGCCCCAAACAAAGGATGCTACCATCATACTGCCATAACATAAAAAAGTTGCCCATGCACAAGCCATATATCCGTAGGTTGGGATAAATAAATAATTTATACCCGTGGTAATAACAACACCGCCAATAGTGATCCATGCGCCGGCAGATGTTTTGTTACTGAGTTTGTACCATACACTTAAATTGTAGTAGATGCCGAGGAACATATTGGCCAGTAACAATATGGGCACTACTGACAAGCCAGACCAATACCTGGGCCCGATAAAATTTTTCCAGATGGGCATGTACAGGCTTACTGCCAGGAACATGATGCAAATAATGATTACAAAAAATTTCATTACCCTGGCGAATATACGCTGAGGGTTTTGCCCATCGGCCTGTTTAAAAAAAAAGGGTTCGGCGCCCATACGGAAAGCATTTATAAATAGCGTGATGAGGATCGATATCTTGTAACAGGCACCGTAGATCCCTACCTGCGTCTCTCTTGACAATATATCGCCAGGCAGCCACCAACGCAGCATCAGCCTGTCAAAAACTTCATTCACCATGCCGCCCATGCCAACGATAATAAGTGGCATGGAGTATATCATCATCTGCTTCCATAATTTGGCATCAAACTTAAACCTGACTTTTGCTATTTCGGATGACAATAATAATAGTGTAACGATGGCCTGGATGAGATTGGCGAGCACTACATAATAAATCACGTGTCCTTTAGAATAGAAAAGACTAACCCAACTATCCGGGTCATTTTTTAATGCATTGAAACAATAACCGACAAAAAACCAGGTAAAAAATATATTGAATAAAATACCAACAATAATTACAAAGGCATATTTTCTGGGTCTCCCGTCCTGCCTTAATCTTGCCAAAGGAATTCGGCTCAACGCATCCACAGCTATTACTAAAATAGCCAGCTTAATTATTTCCGGATAATTGCCTAGCCCGATCGCATTACCAAAAGTGTTTCGGCTAATCCAAAGCAGTGTGGTGAAAAGTATAGTAGAAAAAAACAACGAAAGAAATGACGTGCTGTAAATAGTAGCCTTGTTTTCTTCTTTGGAAGAAAAGCGAAAATAAGTTGTTTCGAAGCCGTAAGTAAAAATGATATTTAATAAAGGAATGGCAGAATAAACCAATGCCTGAATGCCATAGTCAGCAGTAGTAATATTATCAGAATAAGTTAGATAAGGTGTAAGCAGGTTATTAATAAACCTTGCGGCTATAGAACTAACCCCATACCACATTGTTTGAGACGCTAATTTTTTGATACTACTCAATGAGAAATTGTTTAGGGACAAATTTACTTGTATAAATTTTAATTACCCCTTTATAGAATTATTAAAATATGGTTCTTCATTGCATACTATAAATGATTAATTATTATGCATCCTTATCTTTTTAAATATTTACAACAAATTCTTTTAATTTTAGGGCTATAAATAAAGTGCTTTTTAATTATATTTTACCATAACCTTATAAATGTCGGCATGAAAAAAATTTACCTTTTAGTAATTGCATTTGTGGCAACTACCAGTGTATTTGCGCAGGCAAGAAATGCAACAGCACAATACCAGGGCAGCAAACAACCTGCTATTGAATTTGATATTCCCTTTCCGGAAAAAACGGTTAATAAATCGATTGATAATTATTTTGAGAATAAAGGCTATAAAGGAAAAGATGCCAGTGGATATTTAACATACAAAGGAGTACGGCTGCCGGAATTAGGCCCAGATTATTACGATTTGTATTTTAAAACTGATAAAAAAAGCCGAAAAGAAAAAGATGCTACTACTGTTACGATGCTGATATCTGCAGGCTATGGTAAATTTATTGCAGATACAACTGATGCAAATGTATTCAGCAATGCAAAAACTTATCTGAACGGATTAACAGAAAGAGTAGCGGGGTACGATCTTGAGCAACAAATAGGAGCACAGGATGAAGTTGTAAAAAAAGTTTCTAAAGATAGTTTGATGCTTAGTACAGCAGCGGGTGAATTAAAGAAGAAAAAAACTAAAATTGAAACTGATATTGAAGAAAATTTAAAAACACAGGCTACTGTAAAAGCTGAATTAGATAAACAACTGCTAATATTACAAACCTTAAAGGATAAACGTAAACAATAAAGATTTATATAATTCGTTTTATAAGTGCAATCTAACTAATTGCACTTATTTTTTACCCGGTAAACAACCCAATCTGTTATATGAAAATCTGGAGATACTCTTTGTTGTTAAGTGTTTTTTCCTGTTGTTTGTTGTGTGTGATTTTTTTAGCACCTCAATCCTATAGCGTTTTTATCTATACTAAATTCAGGATAGATGCTGGTGTACTTTTCCCTGTTTTACTTGTTAGCTGGACGATGGCTTTATTTGGATTTTTATTGAACAATATTTTTATAGACAGAACTATTACGGATAAAAAAATCCAAATGTCATCCTTTATGAAGGGCCTTCCCTCTTTGCTAGGCATACCTTCTTTTTTATCTTTCGTGTGGTTTATTTTTCGTTGGTATAAAGGCGATCCTCACCGCTAATAGAACTGTTGATCAATTAATAAAACAAAAAATTTATTGCATTTAATGGTTACAGTTTAACTTTCATCCTGCTTTGTTTTATCTCTCCAGCTTTCTTTTTGGTAGTAATTCTTTTTTCCTTTGCGGCTTTACCGGGCTTTGTAGGTTTTCTCTTTTTTGCAATAGTAAGCGCTTTAGTTACCAGCTCGTTCATTTTTTTAATTACCATTAATTTATTGCCCAACTGGCTGCGGTCGACCTGGCTTTTTACGAGCAGGTTTCCATCAGCATTTATCTTATTGATTAATTTAGCCGTAATAAGTTTTTTTTGATCTTCATTAAACAATGTTGAATTTTCTATATTCCAATACCCTTCAACCATGCTTTCCACTTTGTTTACATTTTGCCCTCCCTTGCCACCACTGCGTGCAGTTTTAAATTTTATTTCTGTTGTAATATCCATTTTCAAATTTACCTTTTTTATTTAAATTTTCTTAAACATCCATAATGCTGGTATCATTTTTCAGCAGCTGGATTACTATGGGGATTGTAAAATTTAATGTTCTTGTTTCGCTGCTGGCGGAATATAATTGGGCGATGCAAAACGTGCGTCTCTTAACAAATCTTCATCTCGTAAAGTATATAAAAAAGAAAGAAGGTCTACTCTTTCCTGTTCAGATATAACAAGCTTTTTTCTTAATAAAGTATCCAATGTTACTTGTGTTGTATCTATCCCTTTGCGGTAATGGTCTATAACTTTACTTAGGCTAAACATACGTCCATCATGCATATACGGAATAGTGATGCTACAGTTTCTTAAACTGGGAACTTTAAATTTATACAAATCGGTAAGGTTGCCTGTGATAGCCATTCGCCCGCTATCCGGTAATTTACTATTTACTA
>JAYWAU010000096.1:0-6555 GCA_043782265.1 Ferruginibacter sp.
ATGGACCAGTTTGGCAAACCTCAAATAAATATTTACCTACGGGCTTTAAATTATACATGCTGTAAAAACTGGCTACTTCGTATACTTCAATCGGTTCAATTTGTAACAGGGTTGCTACATAATTCATCACAGGTGTATCCAGCCAGCCACCAAACTCATCCTGTGCCAGGTGCAATATTGGCAGCAAGGCGCTTTTTTGTTTGCCCTGCGGATAACGTTTTATTATTTCGCTAACCTTATTTAATTTCTCATCTGAAAACTGCACATTCATAATTGCTAATTCTTAATTCATAATTATTTTACGCATCCAACTCTCCTGCAATCAAATTTAAACTGCTCATAGTTATTACAGCATCACTTAACATACCTCCCTTTATTAATTCTTCAAAGGCCTGGTAATAAATAAAACAGGGTCTTCTAAAATGCAGCCGGTATGGTGTACGTCCGCCATCACTGATAAGATAAAAACCTAATTCCCCATTACCAGCCTCTACAGAACTGTATAACTCACCTGCAGGAATATCCGTTTCGCCCATGATGATTTTGAAATGGTAGATTAATGCTTCCATTTTTGTGTACACATCCTTTTTCTCAGGCAGGTAATACGCAGGCACATCCGCATGAAACACCTCTGCATCGGCGCCTTTAAATTCTTTTACTTTATTATAAGCCTGGTTTATTAAACTAAGACTCTGCCACATCTCTTCATTACGAACTAAGAAACGATCATAGCAATCGCCGGTTTTACCCACAGGAATACTGAAATCAAAATCTTCGTAAGAACTATACGGCGTATGTACCCGAACATCATAATCAACACCTGATGCCCTTAAATTAGGACCTGTAAAACCATAGTTTAAAGCCCTTTCGGCACTGATGGCACCACACCCAATGGTACGTTCCATAAAAATTCGGTTACGGTTAAAAAGGTTTTCAAACTCCTTTAACTGCTTTGGGTATTCCGCTAAAAATTTTTCCAGTTTTTCAAATGCGGTGTTGGTAAAGTTTCTTTCAAAACCACCAATGCGACCAATGTTTGTAGTAAGTCGTGATCCGCAAACCTCCTCGTATATTTCGTAAATTAATTCTCTGAATTGCATCAGGTATAAAAACCCTGAAAAAGCACCACTATCAACACCTACAATGGAATTACAAATCAAATGATCTGATATTCTTGACAACTCCATAATTATAATGCGTAAATAATCCACTCTTTTGGGTAAGGTTATACCCAACAATCTTTCGCAGGTAATATGCCAACCCATATTATTGATGGGAGAAGAACAATAATTTAACCTGTCAGTTATAGGAGTAATCTGGTAAAGCGGTCTTCGCTCAGCAAGTTTTTCAAACGCACGATGAATATAACCTACAGTTGAAGTTGATTTTAAAATTCTTTCGCCATCCAACTCCAGGATATTTTGAAAAACACCGTGGGTTGCGGGGTGAGTAGGCCCTAGGTTAAGCGTGGTAGTTAATTTTTCTATACTTCCTTCTGGTAATAAAATGTGATCGCTCATACCCTAACCCTAATGGGCTTTTATTTTATTTATAATATTGTCTTTACAAATACCAATGTTAAATTACTTTAATAATCTATAAACACTATCCTCTTCCAAACATCTCATCATCCTTATCCACTCTTGTCTGGTCTTCCAGTGGAAATTCCTTTCGCATGGGGAAGTAATCCATTTCATCAACGTTTAATATTCTTATCAAATTTGGATGACCTGTAAAATTTACACCAAAGAAATCGTACGTTTCCCTTTCCATAAAATTTGCAGAAGAATACAATGCTGTTGCACTGTAAACATCCGGCGTTGCAATATTTGTAAACACTTTAAAACGGAGGCGTATATTATCAGTCAAATTATGAAGATGGTATACTACAGCTAATTCAGCGCCCTTATTTTCAGGATAATGTACTGCTTGAAGATCTGTTAAAAATTGAAACTTTAATTCGGTATCGTCGTATAAAAATTGTAATACTTTTAAATTAAGTTCTTTTGGGGCGGTGAAGGTTAACATTCCATAAGGCTGCACCCAATCTGTTAGTTGATCGCCAAATTTATCAATTAATTTTTGCTGTACTAATTCGTTTGTTAAGGACATGAACTACACTTAGACTTTTATTTTAATTACTATTTAACCAAAATTAATATATATAATCAATTATTGTATTCCATAACATTCCATCAAGTCTTTATATTTCTCCCCTGTTCTTCTTCTCAAACTTTCCTGGCCAATCAACTCCTGAATTTTTAAAAACCCGTCTAAAATTGCTTCGGGTCTTGGAGGACAACCCGGGACATATACATCAACTGGTATAATCTGATCAATACCTTGTAAAACTGAATACGTATCAAAAATACCTCCGCTACAGGCACAGGCACCAACTGATAAAACCCAGCGTGGTTCAGCCATTTGCAGGTAAACCTGGCGTAAAACCGGTCCCATTTTTTTTGAGATGGTACCCATCACCATCAACAAATCGCACTGGCGGGGAGAAAAACTCATACGTTCTGCGCCAAATCTTGCAATATCATAATGACTTGCAGCAGTAGCCATAAATTCAATACCACAGCAAGACGTTGCAAACGGTAAAGGCCAAATAGAATTTTTGCGTGCAAGACCAACAACCTTTTCCAAAGAAGTAGCCATAAAGCCATCTCCCATCATTCCTTCGGGAGCTTCTACCGTTTTAAGTTTTGTGTTATATTGTACAGGACGAGACATAATGTTTTATTAAATTGATTTGCTGAGAAGTTTAAACTGTAGAAACACAAACAATCTTTCAACAAAATAGTTTCTAATTTATTTATCTTTTCACTTATAACTTTATCACCATACTTAAATCATCTTTGAATCATTAGAATTTAATCTTCCCAATCCAACGCACCTTTTTTAATAATATAAATAAATCCTGCTATAAATAAACCAACAAAAGTGGCTACAGCTGCAAATCCATTCCAACCCAATGATCTAAAATTTACAGCATAAGGGTAAAAAAAAATTACTTCCACATCAAACAACACAAATAAAATGGCTACTAAAAAATATTTAATGGCCATGGGCTGACGGGCATTTCCCTTAATTTCTATTCCACTTTCAAAATTTTGCAATTTATCCGACGTGTTTCTTTTTGGGCCAAAATAATGAGTAAGCCCCATCATTGTTACAATAAATCCAATAGCAAATATCAATTGTAAAGCAATGGGTAGATAATTTGCAGCGTTATTTATATTATTGGCTTGAAGAATAAAAAATTGCATAAAGCAAAAATAAGGCAGGGTGAGCAAAAAACAATCCATGGATTATAAAAAGAAAAATCCCCCTTTATTTTTATAAAGAGGGATGAGATTATTTCACTTCATTTTTTACTTTTTTTTTGGATCTGAAGGTTTTGAAGGTTTTGAAGGGGTAGCAGATTTTGGTGTTGCTGGTTTGCTTTGTTTTGGTGCAGGTGCCTGAAGAGCGATTTTATTATTAGCAGCTTCTGCATCCTGTGGGTCAAGCGCTAATATTTTATCACAGTATTCAATTGCTTTTGCATTATCCTTTTTTATATTGGCATAATAACCTACAAAATATTTATAACTTCCAATTAAATAGAGCTTATACTTTACAGAATCTACTGTTCCTACAGCAATAGCTTTCTCAAAATCAGGGTTAGCCAATGCTTGTAACATAGCAGTATCAATTCCCCATTTAGATTTTGCCGTCATGTAATATCCAAAAGCATCTTCAGGAAATTTTTGACTGTAAATATTAAAGAGATTAATAGAAGAGGTATAATTACCAGAGCGGAAATAATTAAATCCTGCATTGTATATATCTACTTTGCCGGGAGCTCTTTTTGTTAAAACTACTTTATTATACCATTCAGCAGCTTCTTTATATTTTTTTTGCCCTTCATAATTCAATGCAATACTTTTCAAGTATGTTACTTTATTTGCTTCCAGTGTATCAAGCGCTACGGCTTTATCAATAAAAGTACCTGCTACAGAATCGTTACCCAGAAATTTTAAAAGTACAGAAGCATAAGTTGTGTAATCGCCCATTCCTATTAAACTACTATCGGCCATTTGAAAATATTTTTCAAATGATGCTTTTGCGTTTACAGAATCTTTTAATTTATTATATGCATAAGCCTTAATACCATATAATTTAGGGTAAGGTGTTGGGTTTGTTCCAATGCATTCATCTGCTTTTTTAACAGCATCAGCAAATAATGCCTGCGCATATAAAATAGAAGCTCTTAAATAACAATTCTTAGGATTATCATCTGTGTTGGCCAGAAATTTTTCCAGGTATTGTGCAGATTTTGGAACATCTGTGGTATAATAAAGATTATATAAGTTTTCATAAACAGGGGCATAAGCCGGATTTTTTGCAATAGCTTCATTATAATACTTCATGTAAATTTCCTCTTGTGCTGCACCCTGAGTTTGATAAATTTTACCAATGCGGTAAGAAGCCCTTGCATATTTAGGATTCAATGCCAATGCCGCTTCATAAGCAGTCTGAGCCTGACCTCCATCACCTGTTTTTTTGTAAGCATCGCCCAAATTTACAAACACTTCAGGGTCGCTAATTTTTTTAATCGATGTCGCTAATTTAAGTTTTTCAATTGCATAGGCAGCATCTCCATTTTTTGCATTTACATTGGCAAAACCCACTGCATTCAACACAGGTACAACTTTAGCCTGAGATAAACTGATCGCTGTTTCAAAATGATTTCTTGCATCCTGGCTTTTCCCTTCTAATAACTCAATATGGCCCATACCGGCTAATAATAAGGCACTATTGCTATTTGCCATCAAAGTTTTTTGATACAACGCTTTTGCAGCTGCAATATCTGCAGGTGTTTTATCATCCGGTGCTATTAAAGTTTGCCCTAACCAATAAGCTGCATCTACATCATTGGGATTAGCTGCAATTAGCTTTTCAAAAACAGTTTTGGCACTTTTGTATTTTTCATAATACAAAAAGTTTTTACCTTCATCTATGGTTTGCGCTTTCAATGATATTGAAAGAAACAATACAGCTAACAACAGCATTCCAGATTTCATATTTTTCATATTGCGTTACAATTAAAACTTTACAATGATAATTAATTTTATACCTATTTGCCAAAAACCTTCTACATTATTTTACTAATTTTTCATTAATTTTTACACTTCTTATTGCAAACCCCATTTTGCTCGACCCCAGATACGCTCTTTTAAAAATTAGTTGTCCCCTTTCATACTGCATAAAATCTACAAATCCGGCTCCAAGACCAGTGTAATTTTCCTTAAGGATATAATACAATCCACGTACCAAAGGATAGCGTTTTGTAAGGATGCTTAGTTGATTTGGTTTAACATAAGATAAATCGCTACAAAGCGTGCATTTTACGTATGCCATTTTTACTTTTTTTAACATGTTTGCCTGTGTTGTATCCTCAGGATTTCCTATCCAGCTTATGCCAACCAACCCAATGGCGTTTGCATCTGATGCCACATACTCCAATACTTCTTTGCTGTTTCTGACTGCCTTAACAACACCTGTGTCAAATTTTTTGCCTTTCAAAATACTATCCATAGCAAATCTTATGGTGCTGGTGGCATTTAATCCATCAAAAACTATTGATTGTTTTTTTTCTGATTTTCCGGATAATTGTTCCTGCAAACGCTCTAATGTAAAAATTGTATCTGTGCTGTTTATATTAACTACAATGGCAATGGCATCAGTAGCTACTTTATCCCAACGGGGTATAAAGTGTAATGAATCTTCAAAATAACGCTCTTCTTTTGCATTGAGCCCCCGGGTAACAATCACCAGTCTTGTGGCAGAATCATTAAATAAATCTTTTAAACATTCAGCTTCCGGTTTGTAGTGAACATTAATTTTTGTATTGGGGAAAGAACCTTCATACATTTTTATCTGTTCATCAATAACTGGCTTAAAAGACTCATCAACACTAATATTAATTGTACCATTTAGCGGGGTATCTGCAAAAGCAGCTTGTTTTTTTTGCTTACAACCAAAAGTGATAATTATTACAGCCAGCATAACACCAATAGTATTAATTAGCTGTTTGAAAATTTTAATACGCATCAGTTTCTATAATAATTTTTTTTATAGCCCCTGTATACCCTGAAACCACCATATAACCAGCAAATACCTGCAAATACTTTTATAAGAAAAGGGTCATATTGATTAATGAACCTGCTTGTATAATCTGTTGGAAACATAAAAAAGAATCCTGCCACAATCATAAAGCCCCCCATCCCGTAATTGGTGATAGACCGCATTCTGATCATTCCCTTTTCACGTTCACTCATTGGTTCATGTTCAAATTCTTCCAGTGCCATGTTTATTATTTAATTAAAACTTTATTTTCTATGACTTGAATATCTTTAGGGGAGTGGCAAATTACAAAATTTATTACGGATAATTAGTCTGCCGGAACAAACTTTATAGGAATTGTAAAATATACTGCCACATTTTGCCCCCTCGATTTACCCGGTACCCATTGTGGCATTTTTTTCAACACCCGTATTACTTCAT
>JAYWAU010000097.1:0-6545 GCA_043782265.1 Ferruginibacter sp.
AGTTCTTTAAATTCATCGGGATGAACAAAACGTTGCACCTGCAAATGCTTTTTGCTTGGTTGCAAATATTGCCCAATAGTAATTACATCTACCTTACTATCTACCAGATCCTGCATTGTTTGCACTACTTCTTCTTTTGTTTCTCCCAGCCCCAGCATGATGCCGCTCTTGGTACGCATACCACCTTGGTTTAAAATGCGCAGCGTTTCCATACTCCGCCAGTATTTGGCTTGTATGCGTACCTGCCTTGTTAATCTTTCTACAGTTTCAATATTGTGCGACACTACTTCCGGTGCGGCATCGATAATGCGTTGTATATTTTCAGTTTCAGCCTTAAAGTCTGGAATCAATGTTTCTAACGTAGTATTGGGATTTAATGCCTTGATAGCTTTAATGGTGTTGTACCAAATGATAGAGCCTCCATCTTTTATTTCATCCCTGTCAACAGAAGTAACAACGGCATGCTTTACTTTCATCAGGTTAATGGCTTCTGCAACCCTTTGTGGTTCGTCCCAATCAACGGGGGCTGGTTTACCTGTGGCAACTGCACAAAAGCCGCAACTTCGGGTACATATATTTCCCAGAATCATAAACGTGGCGGTACCCTCTCCCCAACATTCGCCCATGTTTGGGCAATTGCCACTTTCGCAAATAGTGTGTAGTTTATGCGTATCTACTAAATTTCTAACGTGTTTGTAATCTTCTCCTATTGGTAATTTAACCCTTAGCCAGTCTGGCTTTTTTATTTTGGTTTCAACCACTCCATCAATCACCGGTAACTCTGTCATTTAATGCTATTATAAAATTAATAATTAACAACTGTAGGTGTATTTCAACCTGCTGCTATTTTCGCTTGCCAAACATAATTGAAACATATAAGTTCACAAATAAGCTTTTGGGGTCAGTATAAACAAGCTGAGGAATTTTTTTTGCATAATATTCTGCAGTCATGCCTACTTCTATAGCGCTCACTACTTCATTATATTTACCATAATCAAACCGCAACGCTGCCTTTGCATAAGCACCTGGCGTTACTTTTAAATTATCCCACCCCTTACCAAAGGATGGACCTGTTGCCTGTAGGTAGTAGAGCTGACTATTATCTGCAAATAAATTGCTGTCTGCACTTTCGTAACGAATAGATTTTCGTTGAAGCGGAGTTTTAGTGGTGTCATATACATCAACAAAATATGGTCTTAACAGGCCAAGCGAAATACCGCCACCAAAATTAGCGGTGATGCTAACTCCATTTTTATTGCTTTTATTACCTAGCAGAATTTGTTGCTGCACACCCAATTTAACAGGATAGAAAAAATTTATCTTCCCATAAATCAATCTTGGGCCAGAGTAATCCGGATTAGACTGTTTTTGTTCTTTGGGATGTGTACGTTCTGAAATATCCAGTTGAAACAACAAAGCCTTTTTAACAGATTGAGCACGACCTATTTCAAAAAATCCACCATACCCGTCATTAACAAGCTTAAAGCCAAAAACAGTATGTTTCTGATAGGTAATTACACCTTCTTCTTCCTGCTTAATTAATTGATTAATGCGTTTACGGTGTTCTTCTTTTTTGTCCTTTTTTGTTTGTTGGGCAAATAGGGTCGGCGTGGCAGCTACTGCCAGAAGAATAAAAAATAATTTGCGCATAGTAATTTTTTACTTCAGTAAATTTATGCAAAAATAGTACAATGACAGCAACCATTCTTTACGAAGGTAATTTAAGATGCAATGCAAGGCACCTGCAAAGTAATTCCGTTATAGAAACCGACGCTCCTACAGACAACAGAGGCAAGGGGGAACGCTTTTCTCCTACTGATTTGGTATGCACCGCACTAGCTACCTGCATGATAACCACAATGGCAATGAAAGCCACTGATATGGGTATTGAACTAAGAGACTCTATAGTTGATGTAAAAAAATATATGGCAAGCGACCCAAGAAGGATTTCGAAAATTGATGCGGTAGTTACCCTTCCCAAAACACTTGGCCTGGATGAAAAAGATAAAATTATTTTACAAAGAACAGGCGATAATTGCCCCGTAATAAAAAGTTTGCATCGGGATGTAATAATAAATACTATGTATGACTGGCAATAACTGTTTTTAACAGGCGGTTACCCACGGCACATTCCAAACAACGTTTTTTATTACAATATTCATTTTTTAACTGAATGAGGGCTTGCGAATCGAAAGCGTTTTTATTTTCGGTTTTCAAGGAGGCGAATGCGTTGGTAATATTATTTTTCTCTGCCGCAACCTGCTCCAGCCATTGCTGTGCTTTGTTTTTATACATTTCATCCTTATGGTAAAGCCCAAATGCAAAAACAATTGGAATAATAGTATTGATTAAAATATTATTGACCATTTGAGATCCAAGCCGTTTTTCTTTAAAGGCCGAAGCTTCATCCAAAATATAGTGATAGTGCCAGTAGTCGTTGGCCGTAACATTTAACAATTCTTTAATTTCCTTTAGTGTTTTGGCCTCCTTAATAATTGAAAATAAATTAACGCTTTGATGAATTAAAATAGCCAGTTGCGCTAACCTCACAGTAGGGAAGTTTGCTGGCCGCATGCGTAGAAAAAATAGTGGTATAGCAGCTGGCTGAAGTTTGTATTTTACTTTGTAAAAACTATATTCTTTTTGTAGCATTTGGGGATATGCCTCTGAAAAATTATTGTTTAATAATCCTGCCTGTCCAAACAGCAAAGCTTCCACCTGCTGAATTTGATTTTTGTGTTTTGCTAAAACATTCAATGGTAAAGAGCGGGCAATTTTTTCAAAAGCATCGCTGTTAACTTTTATACCAAAATTGTTTGCGATTAACCACCAAAAAGTTTCTTCCCAATGATTTTTATTGATGGCGAGGTAATCAAAAATCACAGCAGCTTTATTTTGTAAGCGTTCTGCCAGCAGGCGATCCTTCCAGCTTTTCCAGATCAGTAACTCAACCTGGTGAATACTTTTTTCGCAGGGAATAAAAGCCGTTGCATTCATCAATTCATCATACCGGCTTAGTAAAAATTTAGAAATTCTGTTTTGCAATTCCAGCACCGGAAATGGCAATTCCATATCGTTATCCTCCAGCCAAACAACATGCAAAATAATATTTTTGTAATTTTTATCATCGCTGTGTTTATGGGCATGCCAGTCTGATGATAGCATATGCAACTCAATATTGCCTGCCCAACTCGTATGCCCAACTTTTATTTTTGCTTCTAAAAAATCGGGGCCCTGGTTGTTATTTAAATACCCGGGATAAATTATTTGTAGTGCTTCCCCATCAACGGTGGTTAAAGCTGTCTTATTAAAATACTGAAACTGCCAGATGTATTGAAGAAGTTTTTCGGTCATGGGTGCCGGTTTTGATATTGTTGGTAAAAGAAGAATGATTAATATTTACCAAACTACAAAATCAAATTCAACATTGCAATAGTGCCTGCACTACCCTGCTAACCGGCAAACCCATTACATTATAGAAATCCCCCTTAACAGATTTTATCCCAACCACACCAATCCATTCCTGTATGGCGTAGGCGCCTGCTTTATCGTAGGGTTGATATTTATCTACATAAAATTCTATTTGCTCTAATGTTAATTGATGAAATTCAACTTCTGTTGCGTCTGCAAAAGCAATTTCTTTTTCTCCATGCCTTATAACAACACCGGTTATCACCGTATGTTGTTGACCGGATAATTTATTTAAAATGTCGATGGCATCAGCTCTGTTTACTGGTTTACCAATTACTTCATTGTTGAGTACCACAATTGTATCGGCCGCAAGCACTGGAATATTGGCTAGTGTAACTTGTAAAACGGCAAGGGCTTTATTGCGGGCTATATGAATGGCAATTTCTTCAACAGATAAATTGTTAGGATATGATTCATCTGTTGATTGGATGATGATTTCAAAAGGAATTTCAGCCCATTCAAGCAATTGCTTGCGGCGTGGAGATTGAGATGCTAAAATTATTTTTTTACTGGTAGAAGAAGTCGGCAATTTATTTTCAGTAAGTGAATTCATCCGGCAAACTTACTGTCAAAATTTTAAATGAGATAGCGCTACACATGTATTTTAAAAAAAATCATTGACAAGATACCGCTTAACATTACCAGTTTAATTACATTGCTTAACTGGTGATACTGCGAAATACTTTGTGCAGTATATAATTTACGAAGTATCCAAACAAGCGGCAGTATAACAAGCAATAAAGAATAGATTGCTGTAAGCCACCAGCCCAATTGAAAGACATAAAATTGTATAATGGTCAGTGCTCCAATTAACACCACCAGCCAAACACCTGCAAAAACTTTGGAAGCCGGAATACCCCAAACAATTGGCATCGTTTTGCAATTGTACCTGGTATCTCCTTCCCTGTCTTCAATATCTTTTACCACTTCTCTAACCAATGAAATAATAAATGCGAAGCCCCCATACAAAATAGCAAATTTAAAAATGCGGTTCATGGCAGTAAAAATCTCAGCAGAAAAATTTACCCCAAAATGATAGGTATTATTGGCAGCAAAATAAAGCACCAGTACCGTCCAGGCTGTTAATATAGAAATGATCACATTACCCGACAACAGTTTCTTTTTAAAACTGGTAGAGTAAAACCAAAGTAATAATGTACAAAGCACATTTGCAATAATTATAATAACACTTGTTTTAAAAGAAACATAGAGGCTTAAAATGAGGCCTGCTGTAGTAATGCTCCAATGCAAAACAATTGCCCAGCGACGTTTAATTATTTTTTCAACCACCATTTTTTCAGGCTTGTTTACCTGGTCAATATTTATGTCAAAATAATCATTAATAATATACCCTGCCGCAGCAATAAAAACTGATGCCAGCATTAATATAAAAAAAAGGGGTTGTGTAAATGTATATTGAAGGTGGTAATAGCTTTCAGGCAACGAAGGAACAATGATACAGTAATAAAAAAGTGATTGGGTTAAAGCAATAAAAACAAGGTTTGGCCAGCGTATCAAACGAAAAAAGGCAAATAATAATTTCATGCTTTATTGCAGTTATGAAATTAAGCATCACCGCAAAAGATGAAATACTTAATATTTATTTAGACGCTATAGTTGTATCAAGATCCCAATCTCCGTTTAGCTTAAGCACTTTTTCAATTACATCTCTGCCACATCCATATCCGCCATTTATTGTTGAAATGTATTTGGATATTTGTTTAATCTCATCAATAGCATCTGCGGGACAACAAGGCAACCCCACTAACTGCATTGGGCTGTAATCAGGGATGTCATCGCCCATGTACAAAACCTCTTCCCATTTTAAATTATGCTGCAACACATATTCCAGCAATATTTCTTTTTTGTGATGTATCCCTAAAAAAATATCTTTTATCCCAAGGCCAGCCAGGCGTTCCCTAACAGGCTCTGATTTTCCACCTGAAATAATTACAACCCTATATCCTTTTTTTATGGCAAGCTGCAATCCAAAACCATCTTTGGTATTCATGCTGCGAGCCATTTCTCCCTGTAAAACAACTACCAGGCTCGTGGCCAACACACCGTCCACATCAAAAACAAAAGTTTTTATGGGTTTAAATAAAGATAAAATATTCATTGTATTAAGGTAAGTCGTAAAGGTTAAACAGCTAAATAAAAATTACCTTTTTAAAAAACACAGCTATTTTTTTTGACTGTCTCTCCATTCATACACCCAAGTACTTTGTATCATTTCCAAATGCCCTTCATTACTCTGTTCGGCAGTACCTGCAAAATTGGGAATTTCCAATATCCATTTATGTAAATCTGTAAAGCGTATGCGGTATATTCTACCCTCATTAAAATCATCACCAAAACGTTCATACAACTTCATGGCTATATCTTCATAATCGTTCCAGTGTATTGGAGGTTCAAAGGTCATAATATTTATTTTTGTGAATTGCTCATTAGCGCATTGCTACTGTTTCAAATTGAATTGATGTTTTATTTTAAGGAAAATTGCAGATTAGCAATTGGTAAAATTAAATAACAGCGTATTGGTTGAATTTATTTTATTCTCCTAAAAACTGTGTTTGGTCAGGTAAAGTTAGCACAATGTTTCCGCTGCCACTTTGCAAAACGCACTGGCATCCTAACCTCGAATTAATACGGGGACTAACTGCCCTGTCAATAAAATCCTCTTCCCTGTCATTTAATTCTTCTAAAAATTCATCTCCCTGATCGATGTAAACATGACAGGTGCTACAGGCACAAACTCCGCCACAATTGTGATGAAGATTAATGTCGTTTATTAAAGCTACTTCCAGCAATGACTGTCCATCTTCAACACCGGTAAAAGTTATTGGTTCAAGGCCTTTTTGTTCGAATTTATAAGTAATGTTATACATAATTTGTAAAGATCGGGATGCAAACCTACAGTAGAATTACCAATTAAGGAAAACTTATCCTTCGATAGACATATTATTGTTTTTGAATGATACGATATAAGCAACCAAACCTTCACTAATGGTTTAAATTATTTGTAATTAAAAAAGCATTTCGTTATTTTTCGCTTTTTTAATGAACAACCACTG
>JAYWAU010000098.1:0-6522 GCA_043782265.1 Ferruginibacter sp.
TTGATACAACTGGATAAACAAAAAGATGAAACCGAAGATTTACCTGTGGCCGAAGTTGCTGACTTGTATAAAGAAAAAGTGAGCATTGCCCAAAAATTAATGCTCGATAAAAACCATGATTACGGTGAAGCATGGAGAGACATGAGCCAGGAGAGTTTTACCGATCTGATACTGGCAAAGCTGTTACGCATTAAACAGATTTTGCTAAACGATGGCACCACGATAATAAGTGAAGGCATTGATGCCAACTATTATGATATTATGAACTACGCTGTTTTTGCTTTGATACTGATTGAGGATGGAAAACATTCAACATAAATTAAAATGGGAAATAGCTGTTTTAAATTTTCCTTTGTAAATAATAAAAAATAACTATGAAATTAAGTGTGACCATTGCAAGGATTATTGTAGGTGTATTATTTATATTTTCCGGTCTGATAAAAGCCATTGATCCGTTGGGATTAACGTATAAAATGCAGGAGTTTTTTGAAGTATGGGGGAGGGAAGGGTATGCAACCATTGTTATGAACTGGATGTACAACCATTCATTTTTATTTTCTATACTGATGATTACTTTTGAGGTTGTGCTGGGCGTTGCGTTGTTAACCGGTTTTAGTAAAAAGATAATTTTGTGTTCGTTATTTATACTAATGCTATTCTTTACTTTTTTGACCAGTTATGTGTTATTCAGTGGAAAAATAGCCACTTGTGGTTGCTTTGGTGATTGCATTCCGTTAATACCGATACAGACTTTTACAAAAGATATCATCTTGTTGCTGCTTATCATTTTTCTGCTATTCAAGCAAGCGTACATTCAGCCGCTCGCAAAGGAAATGCTGCCGCTGGCATTTGTATTGGCAAGTGTAATGGCCATTAGCCTGTTACAAATGCATGTGCTAAAACACCTGCCTTTAATTGATTGCCTGCCTTATAAAAAAGGAAATGATTTATTGCAATTGCGTAAGATGCCCGCCAATGCTATCCCGGATAAATTTGACTATAGTTTTGTTTATGAAAAAGGCGGTGTGAAAAAAACTTTTGGAACAAACGAATTGCCAGACAGTACCTGGAACTATGTAGATAGAAAAGAAACGCTTGTACAAAAAGGAAGTAACAATGTGCCATTGATCAATGATTTTTCTTTAACCGATTCTGCCGGTGTGGATGTTACAGAATCTTTGCTAAGCCAAAGCGGTAGCTATTATTTATTCTTTTTAAAAGATATGGAAGGGGGCACAATGAGATGGTCTACGGCTTTTACCAATCTTTGGCAAAAAGCGAAAGAACAAAAAATACCCCTGTATATTGTAACAGCTGACAAAGAAAACTCAACAATATTTTTTAATAAAAAAAACCAATATGCAGTGCCTGTTTTAACCTGCGACGCAACGGTTATTAAAACTGCAGCAAGAGCAACGCCTACCATATTTTTAATGAAGGGCCCTGTAGTGCAGGGTAAGTGGAGTTGGGCGGATATTAAGGAAGCGGTGGGTAATTCTAATTAATAATTGATAATTAATAATTCTTTCACATTGATGTGTACTATTTTTTTGTGGGGTTTTATTGTTGTTACTTTTCTCTCTTTACTAATTGTTGCACTTTGACTCAGATTTTAAGAAAAACATTTTATTCATTGCTGGTGCTGCTTGGTGTGGTTGTGCTGGTGTTTTTTATGTTCCAGGGTTTTGGCGATCCGGCACGGTTGATTGTTGGACAGACAGGTGATAAAAAAACAATGGACAATATTCGCAAAGACCTTTACCTGGATCAGCCAAAATGGAAGCAGTTTTTTTTATACCTGAATGACGTTAGCCCGGTTTGCGTGCATACAAAAGCGGATATTGAAAAGAAAGAATTAAAAGGTTTCTTTATTGGCGGTGATACTAAGCTGGGATTAAAGCTTCCGTATCTGCGTAAAAGTTATCAAACAAAAGAAAGTGTGGGTACTGTTTTAATGGAAGCTTTGCCGGGTACATTATTACTGGCCATAGCAGCAATGCTTTTTGCCACCATAGTGGGTATATTTTTAGGTGTATTAGCCGCTGTTAAAAAAAATACCTGGCTGGATACTACTGCTGTATTTGCAAGCATTGCCGGCATATCAGCACCTTCTTTTTTTATGGCCATCATCATTGCTTTTTTGTTTGGAGTGGTGCTGCATCCTTTTACCGGATTGAATTTAACAGGTAGTTGGTTTGATGTGGATGAAGTTACCGGTGAAAAATATTTAACGCTTAAGAATTTAATACTTCCTGCATTTACATTGGGTATTAGGCCCCTGGCGATTATTACACAACTAACCCGAAGCAGTATGCTCGATGTGCTAAACCAAGATTATATACGCACGGCATATGCAAAAGGCTTAAGCCGAAAAACAGTTATCTTTAAACATGCTTTGCGCAATGCGCTTAACCCTGTTATTACTGCTATTACCGGGTGGTTTGCAGAATTATTGGCAGGTGCTTTTTTTGTTGAATATATTTTTGGCTGGCGGGGTATTGGAAAAATAACTGTGGATGCGCTGGAGAAATTAGATTACCCTGTAGTTATGGGGTCTGTATTGGTGAGTGCCTGTATTTTTATTTTAATCAACATGCTGGCGGATGTTTTGTATGCATTGGTTGACCCGAGAGTACGCTAGTCATTTATTTTATTACAACATCTGTTATCACTTTTTCCCCAAGCGCTTCATTTACTCTTTCAATTATTTTTTCTTTTTGGTATAATAACTCATGTTTTAATTGAGCCACTGTGCTGCTAATAAAAAGTGTTTGATTAATGATCTGAATTTTATCGGTGTACTTTGCAATTGTTTTGCCCATTATCTCTTCCCAAACGTCCTCAATACGCAAGGCCTGCATACCATTTTTTAATTTGCTCTGTTTTAAAAACAATTTAATCGCGTCCTGCATTAAAAATTCGCCCATGGCACAAAGATAATACTATGCATATTTCTGATGGCTGATTTTATGGCAGCTGATTTTTGGGAGTCGTAATAATTTGCTTGTTTGTTAATGAACCCGACAAGTTTAATTTAGCTTTACAATTCAATAATCTGGTAGGCTGCTTGTAAGCCAACAAATGTCTGTTCCAGTCTTTCTTTATGTGTATCTGTTATAAAAACCTGCCCTTTATTTTTGTTACAAACCCAATGTAATAAATTCTGCATACGGGTGTCATCCAGTTTTTCAAAAACATCATCCAGTAAAAGCAGGGGAGGAAAGCCTTTGTTTATTTTGAGTAGCTCAAATTCTGCCAGTTTTAACGCAAACAGTAAACTCTTTCGTTGTCCTTGCGAGGCCGTTGTTTTAAAAGACTGCCCGTTTAACTGTATAGCAATATCATCTTTATGAATACCTCCGTTACTGCGTTGTAAAATAAAATCTTTTTGCCTCAACTGATTTAGCACTGCAAAAAAATTATTGTCATTTAACTGGCTTTCATATTGCAGCGTCACCAATTCACTGTTATTTGCAATCTGGTTATAAAACTGCTGTACCAATGGAATTAGCTGTAGCGTAAAATCTTTACGCTTTGCATATATGTAATTTCCGGGTTGCACCAATTGATCATCCAGCACTTCCAAAAGCGTCCAGTCTGTTTTGCCCTGTTCAGCAAATTTCTTTAAGTAACTGTTGCGCTGTTGCAACACTTTTGTGTAAATAATCAGTTGTTGCAGGTATTCCGGATCTATCTGGCTGATGACTGTATCAATAAACCGCCTGCGTTCTTCACTTCCTCCAACAATTAGTTCAATGTCATCCGGGGCAATCATTACGCAGGGAAACTTTCCAATATGTTCTGAAAATTTGATGTAAGGCACTTCATTCAATAAAATTTCCTTTTTACCAACTCCCCTAAAAATGCAAACAATGTTATTGGATTTATTTGGGGAGAAACTACTTCCCTCATCTTCTACATTTCCCTTTTCTTGGGAAAGAGTAGGAGGGGTTGTTCCTTCCAGTCTAAAACCATCCATATTAAACTGGCAATTCAAACTATCCGTTTTTGTAAAATAGCTTTTGGTAAAACATAAGTAATAAATGGCATCCAGCAGATTCGTTTTTCCCTTGCCATTTAAGCCACAAATACCAATTACCCTTTCCGTAAAGTTGAAAGTTGAAAAGCCGTAATTCTTAAATTGGGTGATGGTTATTTTTGTAAGCCTTAACATTGGCCTGCAAGATAAATTAAATGCAGCTGTCTTTACCAGTTAGCAGCTTTCCAATCTATTTTAACGGGTATTTTATGTGTATAAGGCAAATTTTACATTTAATTAATTATATGTAAATCCATTTATGATGTGGCGTTTAATGATTATTTCTATTGAACAAAAGCAATTATTTAAACTTAATTAATGCTTTAAAGCCAATAGATAAAGGCTTCTTTGTGGCTTGTCTATTTTATCAATTTCTCCCTTATCTTTGCAACCTAAAATTTAAACCCATTGGCTACAAAGTTTTCTAAAGAGACCTACCAATATTGGTACGAATTAATGCTTTTACTACGCCGCTTTGAAGAAAAGACAGGTCAATTGTATGGAATGCAGAAAATTCGTGGCTTCTGCCATTTGTATATCGGGCAGGAAGCTGTTGCCGCCGGTTGTATGACGGCTACAAATACAGATGATAAATTTATTACTGCTTATCGTTGTCATGCTTTGGCGATTGCTAAAGGCGTTACCCCAAAATCTACCATGGCTGAATTGTATGGCAAAGCCACTGGTTGCAGTAAAGGAAAGGGTGGAAGCATGCATATTTTTGGAGTAGACGTTGGCTTTTTTGGAGGTCATGGTATTGTGGGTGCTCAGATAGGTACTGGCGCAGGACTGGCATTTGCTGAGAAATACAAAGGTACCAATAACGTTGCTCTTTGTTTTTTTGGAGATGGCGCTGCAAGACAAGGTATGTTGCATGAGACTTTTAATATGGCTATGCTTTGGAAATTACCGGTTGTATTTATTTGCGAAAATAATAATTATGCAATGGGTACTTCAGTTGCCCGTACAAGCAATGTATTGGATTTATATAAATTGGCTGATGCTTACGATATGCCTGGTGATAGTGTGGATGGTATGAGTCCTGAAGATGTTCACAATGCTGTACTAAGAGCAGTAAACCGAGCAAGAGAAAAAGGTGGACCAACTTTATTAGAGATAAAAACATACCGTTATAAAGGTCATAGTATGAGTGATCCTCAAAAATATCGTACAAAAGATGAAGTAGAAGAATATAAAGAAAGAGACCCGATTGAGCATGTATTGAAAGTGTTGAAAGAAGAATTTAAATTGAGTGATGCAGATATAGAAGTGATGAATGATAGAGTTAAAGCTCAGGTAGAAGAAAGTGTTCAATTTGCCGAAGAAAGTCCATGGCCAAACGATGACGAATTGCTAAAAGATGTTTACATTCAGCAAGACTATCCATTTATAACAGATTAATCATTTTTTATTAAATGGAAAAACGATTTGCTGGTAGTTCTTCCATTAATCATAAACAACGTTTACCAGCATAAAAAAAGTATATACAATGGCAGAGAAGCAAGTTACCGTTACAGAGGTTGAAAAAAATGAAATAGTTGAAAGGGCAAAAGGTTTTTGGGCTCAGTTCAGCAAACCGATTATTTATATTGGAGGTGCTGTGATATTGTTGGCAGGGGGTTGGCTTGGATATAAGAATTTAGTGAAAGTGCCCAATGAAGTAAAATCTGCAGAACAAATTTTTCCGGCAGAGCAGTTGTTTGATAAAATGACGCAAAGTGGTTTTAATAAAGACTCTATTGCAATTGTTTTAAATGGAGGCAATGGCATTACCGGAGTTTTAAAAGTTGCAAGTAATTATAGTGGAACAGCTGCCGGTAACAGGGCACATTTTATTGCCGGAGCCTGCTACCTTCATAATAAAGATTTCAACAATGCTGTTAAACATCTTAAGGATTTCTCTACTCCAAGTAAGCAACCTCAAAGTGCTTCTTACAGAATGTTGGGGGATGCTTATTCTGAATTAAAACAGAATGATGAGGCTTTGAATTACTACAAAAAAGCAGTTGATATAGCTGATGTTAAGGATGAATCTACCAGGTTTTTATCATTGTCAAGAGCAGCAATGTTTTGTGAAGCTACAGGCAAAACCAAGGAAGCTATTGATTATTACCAACAGATTAAAGACGAAATTACACCTGCTTTTTTAAGAGATAACAGAATTGATTTCCAGGTGGATAAATACCTTGCAAGACTAGGTGTAACTAAATAATTACAATGGCAATATCAACCGATAATTTATATTCAACAGCAGGCATCCAACTACCAAAGGGTGCCTGTGTAGTTATTGTGCGTACCGAATGGAATGCTGCTTCTATTGACAAACTGGAAACCGGCTGCATAAAAGTGTTAACGGAAAACAAAGTACCTTTTAAAATTATTACCGTTCCCGGTGCTTTTGAAATTCCGTTTTGCATTAAAAGTTATTGGGATGCACATAAATATAAAGATGATAAGCCTTTTGCTTTTATAGCACTGGGTTG
>JAYWAU010000099.1:0-6496 GCA_043782265.1 Ferruginibacter sp.
CTACACTAAAACATTTCGGCTCCGCTCAATGCTCCACAGTTGTATGCCGCAAAAGAGTGCGACGCAACAATGTTCAACATAATTACTTCTGCCGGTTACAAAATAAAAAACCCACTTCCTAAGAAGTGGGTTACTATTAAAATACTTTGGCCAAAATTAATAACGGTAATGATCTACTTTAAACGGACCATCTTTTGCTATGCCTAAGTATGCGCTTTGTTCTGGTGATAATTCATCTAACACCACACCAATTTTTGCAAGGTGCAAACGGGCAACTTTTTCATCCAGTACTTTTGGTAACACATACACTTTGTTTTCGTATTTACCGGGGTTGCAATACAACTCAATTTGAGCCAGCGTTTGGTTGGTGAAAGAGGCACTCATTACAAATGACGGGTGACCTGTTGCACAACCTAAGTTTACCAAACGGCCTTCTGCAAGGATGATGACATCTTTACCATTGATTGTGTACATGTCAACCTGTGGTTTGATGGTATTTTTGGTATCGCCGTAATTAGCGTTTAACCATGCCATGTCAATTTCAATATCAAAGTGACCGATGTTACAAACGATGGCTTTATCTTTCATAACACGGAAATGTTTTTCAGTGATCAGGTCGCGGCAACCGGAAGCAGTAACAATGATGTCGCCTTCTTTAACTGCATCAATCATTGGCTTTACTTCAAAGCCATCCATGGCAGCCTGCAATGCACAAATAGGATCAATTTCAGTAACAATCACACGGCAACCTGCACCCTTTAACGAAGCAGCAGAACCTTTACCCACATCACCATAACTACCAACAACAGCTACCTTACCAGCCATCATAACATCTGTTGCACGGCGAATGGCATCCACCAAACTTTCTTTACAACCATACTTGTTATCAAATTTAGATTTGGTAACAGAATCGTTTACGTTGATAGCAGGAATTGGCAAAGTACCTTTTTCCATTCTTTCGTACAAACGGTGTACACCCGTAGTAGTTTCTTCTGATAAGCCTTTAATATTAGCAACCAGTTCAGGGTAGGTATCAAAAACCATATTGGTTAAATCACCACCATCATCCAAAATCATATTCAACGGACGGTCTGCACCACCAAAGAACAATGTTTGTTCAATACACCAGTCAGCTTCTTCCTGGTTTTGTCCTTTCCATGCAAAAACACCAATGCCGGCAGCAGCAATAGCCGCAGCAGCCTGGTCTTGTGTAGAGAAAATATTACAACTGCTCCATTTAACTTCGGCACCAAGGGCAATCAACGTTTCAATTAAAACAGCGGTTTGAATGGTCATGTGCAAACAACCTGCGATACGGGCGCCTTTTAATGGTTGGCTAGGACCGTACTCTGCTCTTAATGCCATCAAGCCCGGCATTTCTGCTTCGGCTAAACGGATTTCTTTGCGGCCCCAATCGGCGAGGCTGATATCGGCAACCTTATTTTTAAGGCTGAAGTCAATTGAATTGTGTGTGATGGTTGACATAATTTTTTTATTTAGGCCACAAATGTACACTCGCAGGATAATATTCTGTGCATTTATATAACTTTGGGATAAAGCTTAACAAAAGAAAACTATTACAGCATAAAACACTTTTTTACAATGGCCAAAGCAATACTAAAAGATGATTCAACTACGGAACAAATTGTACTCGACAGCAAGGACCTTGCAATACTGCACCTGCTGCAAAAAAATGCAAGGATTACGGTAAAAGAAATCAGCGACCAAATGCACCTGAGTACAACGCCGGTACATGAAAGGATTAAAAGAATGGAAGCCAATGGTGTGATAAAACAATACGCCACTTTGCTCGATCACAGTAAGGTTAAAAAAGGGCTGATGGTAATTTGCTACGTGTCGCTGAAAGAGCACAGCAAAAAAGCCGGTGGAAAATTTATTGACATGATTCAGGCTTTAAATGAAGTGATTGAATGCTACAGCATTTCTGGAGAATTTGATTTTATGCTGAAGGTTGTTTGTGAAGATATGAATGCCTATTATGATTTTCATGTAAACAAATTAAGCCAGGTAGAAAATATGGGTAAAGTGCAGAGTGTATTTGTGATGGGGATTATTAAGCAGACGCATCAGTTGGTTTAAGGTTGAAGGTTCAAAGTTGAAGGTTGATAGTTCGTGGTTGAAGGTTGAAAGTTGATGGTTCGTGGTTGATGGTTGGGAACGGTTAGTATTTTAAATTTTTAAACAACACAATTAATATTTACTTTAGTTAAAATTTCGTACATGAAACAATACATCAATTCGGCCATTATTGCACTGGCAGTTATCATTGGTTTTTTTATCGTTGGTGCGGCTTACAAATACAAGTTTAAAGCCACAGAAAACATTACTGTTACAGGGTTGGCTGAAAAAGATTTTGCCAGTGACCAAATTGTGTGGACAGGCAATTACAGCAGAAAGATGATGGATTTAAAAAGTGCTTATTCATTGTTAAAGGAAGACGAGGGAAAGATAAGAACTTACCTGAAAACAAAGGGGGTGGCTGAAGGAGAAATGGTTTTTTCTGCGGTGGCTATTGATAAAGATTTTACCCCAAAATACGATGCGGATGGCAAGCAAATTGGCAGTGAGTTTACGGGCTATAATTTAAAACAAAATGTAACGGTAGATTCAAAGGATATTGATAAGGTAGAAAAAATTTCCCGTGAAGTAACAGAGCTGATAGAAAGCGGGATAGAATTTAACTCCTCTTCACCTTCGTATTTTTACACCAAACTATCAGAGTTAAAAGTTGATCTGCTGGCCAAAGCCAGTGCTGACGCTAAACAACGGGCTGAAACCATTGCTAAAAATGCAGGCAGCAGTTTGGGCAAAATTAAGAAAGCCACGATGGGGGTGTTTCAGATAACAGGGCAAAACAGCAATGAAGATTATAGTTATGGCGGTGCGTTTAATACAAGTTCAAAAAACAAAACGGCATCAATAACAGTAAAAATTGATTTTGCGGTGGAATAGCAAAGTTTATAGAGCCCTTAAATAACTGCTGCAGCGGTAATCTGGAGTCATCCTGCAATCATTTTTAAAAATTCTTCTTTTTTTCTTCTGGCCACTTCAATCTCAGTACCATCCTGCATAATTATCCTGCCACCATTTCCCCTAAGGTATTTTTGAATGTAATTTAAATTAATCAGGTGCGAATTGTGTACCCTGTAAAAGTTATACGGCACCAGCATATCCTCAAAATCTTTTAATAATTTAGTCACGGTCAGGGTGCGGTTATCGTGAAAATATATCTTACTGTAATTACTGTTTGATTCAATGTGCAGGATATTTTTAATAGGGATAAATTCAAGACCTTCTGTGGTGGAGATGGCTATTTTATCGTCTTGTGTTTTTTTATCTTCCAGGGATGATTTAAGGATATCCATTTTTTCCCTTGTATGGTTTTCCCTCAGCTTATTTAACCTTTCTACAGCATGTTGCAGCTCTTTTATAGATATGGGTTTTAATAAATAATCAAAGGCTGCAATGCGTATTGCTTCCACAGCATAATGGTTATAAGCAGTTGTAAAAATTATTTCAAAATCTACTTCTTTTAATTCTTCCAGCATTCTAAAACCACTCATTTTGGGCATTTCAATATCCAGGAAAATTACATCGGGCTTGTGATGGTTAATGAGTAGTATAGCATCTTCAGGCTTTTGAGCAGTTGCAACAACCGTTACAGTGGGGCAAAATTCTGCCAGTTTTTGCTGTAGGTTTTGCAGGCTGCTAAGCTCATCGTCAATAATGATTGCTTTATTCTTTTCCATGTTACAATAATTTTATTTTTACTTCAACACGTGTTCCTGCAGGCTCATTATTATAGTCGTACAAGTCAGTAATAACAATATCTTCAACACTTTTACTGGTATCATTAAAAATATGAATTCTGTCTTGTGTTATAGTAATTCCCACACTTTTATGTTGCTTTTTATTTTGCAGGTTAAATGCTGCTGCCTGTTGCCTGCCAATTCCATTATCTTCAATAGTGTATAATATATGGTTGTTTTTGATGCTGGCTGAAACAAATAAGGTGCAATCCTGTTTTTCACTGTGAGCAATGCCATGTTCAATGGCATTTTCTACAAATGGTTGAATCATTAGCGAAGGGACTTTATAGTCACCATCTGTTAACTGTGTATCAATGCAGGTTTTGTAGGTAAATTTATTATTAAATCGTAGTTGTTGCAGATCAATATATAACTGCAAAGCTTCCATATCTTTTGTTATTGGAATTAAATCGTTTAAACTGCTATCCAAAATGGCACGCATTAACCGGGTAAATTTATTTAAGTAATCACTTCCCAGCCGCTTTTCATTTTGCATCATAAAATTTTCAATACTATTTAGGCTGTTGAAAATAAAATGAGGATTCATTTGTGCACGCAACACTTTCATTTCTACCTCTGCAATTTTTTGCTTCATAGCTGCTTCGCTCCGTTTCTTCTGTGCTTCATTGTTTTTATAAACAAAGGAAGTTATTACGATGGCGAGTATGAAAATTGTTAATGCAGCCAGTAATAAGCCGTTTTTTATAACAAGGTCTTTTTGCTGAAGTTTAGCCAGTCCCTTTAACTGAATATTTTCACTTTCTTTTCTTTTTAACTGCCATTCAGATTCCTGTATGATAACATTTCGTTTGTTATTTTCCGAAAACAAAGAGTCTGCCGCAGAGCGGTACAAACGATAATATACAAAGGAAGAATCTTTGTTTTTTAAATCATCATATACTTCAGATAATTGCTTTGTTGCGTTGGAAATACCTTCAAGATATCCTGTTTGTGTTGCCAGTGCCAGGGCACTGTCGAGCAGGTTAATTTTTTTTGCAGGGGGAATGGCTGGAAGATATTTTACCCTTGCCAGGTATACCTGCATCTCGTTTCGAAAATCATCATCTAGCTGTGCCTGTTGTAATGCCTTTATGAAATAATATACAGCAGAATCTCTATTATTATCTATTGCCTGTAGTTTACCAAATCCAAGATAAAATTGAGATAGTGTGTAAGGATCATTAGACTTTATGGCAAAGGGCATACCCAGGCGTAAGTGTTGGTTTGCCTGGCTATATAATTTTTCTTCCAGGTCGCATTGTTGCAGCAGTTCATAATTTATGGCAATACCCCGCCAGGCTTTAATTTTTGTATTAATACTAATGGCTTCCATTGTATACTCTCTTGATTTATCAAAATCTTTGAGCGTTTTTAAATTGTCACCAATATTGTTAAGCGATACCGCTTTTAAACGCAATGCTCCGCAAGCTTCAGCATATTCAATTGCTTTAAAAAAAGCCTTGTTGCTTGCATCGAAATTAGCGGAATTATAAAGTAGTATGCCAAGGTTGATTTGTGCCAGTGATTTGCCATAGGTAAAATTAAGGCTGTCACTCAGTGACACCACCTTTTCGTAATAGATAAAAGATTTTTTTACATCTTTTTCACTAAGGCGGTAACTGATTCTATGTAGTGTAAGAATATGTTCAGAGTCGATGGAAGGATGCGTATTAATCCATGCAACCATACTATCTACGCTTTTATTTTGTGCGTATAATCCTGCACTCAACAGAACATTCACCAGTATGAGTGCAAGTTTTTTGTACATAAGCTTTTTGATAAAAATACTTTTTTTCTTTTAAACTAATTATGAATGCTATCGAAGCTGCAATCTTTGCAAATAAAAGTATAGTGAATTTGTTTAAACAACTTAATACTCAACACTTGTTACTTAATAAATATAATGGCCATATAAATTGACAGTTACTTTACTTCGGGTTTAATAAATGTAACTTAAGGCAAAACCTAATTGACTCTTCATTTTGTAAATGGCTAATACTGTTTTGTAAGCGGAGCTGTTCCGGAAGATATAGTTTAGTGGACTATGTTATTTTTAACAATAACACTATTTGGAGGGGTAAATTAAATTGTACAATTATCCCAGGCTATCGGTGATACTATTATAAGCGTTTAAGCAAATTATTATTCAACTGTAATTTTAAGTTCGGGGGCAAAAAACCTTCTGCCTTGTTTATCTAAAGCTATGATATCAAAAAAATACAGGCTTTCGCCTTTATGCAATCCCTCTGCAATATTGGTTTGCCAAATGGAAGGAAGCGGGCTTGATTTAAACTGGTTAGAAACCATATCGCTTTGTGGAGAAGTTTTTCCTGTTTCTTCATCTTCAGTAATGCCGATTCTTTTGTAAGCAAACTGATAGGAAACAACCGCATAATTATTCTTTTTATCATCTACAATTTTAAGAGGCAGGCTAATTATATTTTTAGCTTCTTCAATGCCGGTGGCGGCTGATTTGCCGGTTATGTTACCAAGATAAGATTGTACAACAGGAGGCCTATATTTTTCGATTGGCTTTACGGCGGGTTTAGCAGACACTTGCGCCAGCGCCATGTTGCCAGCGAAAACTAAAAACAATATAAAAGTAAAGTGAGTATAAAATGTTGCTTTCATAATAACTTTAAAGGTATAACGAAATTATTAACCGA
>JAYWAU010000100.1:0-6453 GCA_043782265.1 Ferruginibacter sp.
ACTTTAGTAAATATTAACAAAGGCTACCATGGAAAATATCAAAAAAGAACACATCAAACAGGAAGTGTTTGATTTGTATGATGACTATGCACACAACAGGGTGAACAGGCGGGACTTTATGCAAAGACTAAGTGCCTATGCAGTAGGAGGTATTACAGTAACCTCGCTGATGAGTTTTATGATGCCCGATTACGAAGGCGCCATCCAGGTGAAAGCTGATGATCCCAGGGTGCAATCCGGTTACATTACTTATCCATCTCCAAAAGGTGGTGGTACCATCAAGGCGCTGTTGACAATTCCCACCGGTTCAAAACCAAAATGGGGCGGTGTGGTGGTAGTGCATGAAAACCGTGGCCTCAATCCACACATCGAAGATGTGGCGAGAAGAGTTGCGCTTGCTGGATTTATTTCTCTTGCTCCTGATGCCTTAACACCATTGGGCGGTTACCCCGGTGATGATGACAAAGGACGTGAAATGCAAAGCAAGCGGGACAAAAATGAAATGCTGGAAGATTTTATAGCCGGGTATGATTACCTGGCAAAACACAAAGATTGTAATGGCAAAGTGGGTGTGGTGGGTTTTTGCTTTGGTGGTGGCATTGCCAACCAGATGGCAGTACGCATTGGGGGCCTTGCGGCAGCTGTACCATTTTATGGAGGCCAACCACCAGTAGAAGATGTACCCAAAATAAAAGCGCCGCTGCTATTGCATTATGCAGAACTCGATACACGTGTAAATGAGGGCTGGCCTACTTATGAAGCTGCCTTGAAAGCCAATAACAAAATATACAATGCATATATTTATCCCGATGTAAACCATGGTTTTCACAATGATACTACGCCACGTTATGATAAGGCGGCAGCAACACTTGCCTGGCAACGTACCATTGATTTTTTTAAAGAGAAACTATAGTAAGAAAGAATACTTTTTATTACTATAGTTTTGGTTGTTAGGTTTACATATACGTCCTGTGCTGTTATAATTACTTTCAGTTTGGTAATCAATCAACACAACTCCTTCGATGATCCGGCATAGTGAAATATCTTTATAGCTAAAGTTGAACGCAAACATTTCATGTAATACTTTTTGAAAAGTGTTTTGAAATAATCAATGTTCATTAAAGAATCATACACATAATTAAAAGCGTGGTAAATTTCAAATCGGTCTTGGTTTCTTAATACAGTGTTTTCTTTATATAGTTAAAACTATTGGTAACATTTTGAATGGGCTGTGGCGCACCGTCCTGCTCTACAAAATAATACTTCATGCCGGATTCTTTTGCATTGTCAAAAATATGCTTGAAGTCAACAACACCGGTACCAACTTCCGCAGGATTCATCGTGGCTTTGTCAAGATCTTTTACATGCCAGAGTGGAAAACGGCCCGGGTGCATTTTAAACAGCGCTACAGGATCTTGTTTTGCTTTGGTGGCCCATGCAAGGTCCAGTTCCATCTTTACTAAATTCTTGTCGGTGTTGGCAAGAATATAATCAAACGGGCGATGACCTTCTACTTCATCAAACTCGCTGGTATGGTTATGATAGGCAAATTGTACGCCCGCTTTTTTACAGGCTTCTCCTGCTTTGTTGAATACTTCTACCACTGATTTTATTTCATCCAGTGTACTCACAGGTATGCTGGAGCACACCAGGTAACCGATACCTCCTTCGGCTGCGGCATCCGCAAGCTCCTGGTGATTTTCTTTCAGGTTAAGTGACTTGGGCATGTTCTTCATCCGGTCCCATATCTTTTCTATCCTCGCAGAATCTTCTGCCGTCTTCGCCATTTTCATACGGCCTTCCATACTGAAAGCCGCACCGCCCACATGTGCAGAACGCCAGGTCATGCCCGCATCTTTTATCATGGCCGCCAGTTCTTTTGGTTTGTACCCATAAAAATTTCCTTTTTGCGAACCGGCGCTTTCGAGTTCTTTATAACCTATAGCAGCAAGCTGTAGTAAAGTACCTTTGGCGTCTTTTGTCATCATATCTCCGAGTGTGTACAACTGAAGTCCGGGTGATGGAAAAGCTTTTTTACCGGTCAACATACCTGCTGCTGCGGAACGTGCAAGCAGTAAACCTGCCGCCGCCATGGTGCCTGATTGGATAAATGTTCTTCTTTGCATGAATCGTTATTTTGAATGTAGAAAATTGTTTGACTAAGGCCAGTAAGCAATTGTTGTGGTTGTTTAAAAGGCATCATAATCGTCGGTTAAATATACCCCTTTTATCAGATTAAATAACTGCAAGTATTATTTAGGTATAGAAAAAAAATCCGGGCAATGTTTACCCGGTGTATTAAAAAAATCTTTTCAAGAGTTTAAACCGCATCCAAACTAAAAGGCAGTTTTCTTATCCGCTTGCCGGTTAAATCAAAAATAGCATTGGTGAACGCAGTAGTGCCAAAGCACTCCGTGATGGTGGTTCCGAAGCCTTCTTTTTTCTTCCGGCTTTTCCATCCGGATACGGCTTCCATTTTATCAATCAGGCGTTGTAAGCGCTCTCCTTTTAAACATAGGTATTTGAAAAGGGATGTGCTGGATGCTACTATTTTTTATACGCTCGAAATATGGTTTCAAAGTGAGATTACCTATGAATTGGGATTTAAATATCCGCAACATTTTACCCGTTTGTTTAAGCAACGGGTTGGGCAATCTCCCAATAAATACAGATCGCTGAACTGATGCTTTCAATATACTTCAACTTCTGCTAAGCAATGCTAAACTTGTGAAGGTAATTTCTTTCGGGATAAATATTTTTGGGTGAGCCATTTTCTTACCGGTATATCGTACAGTTTTAAGAAAACATACGCAAGAGTAACAACACCTGTCAACAACAGCAAACCAACCGGCCATGCCTGTACAAATGTTTTATGATTATCTACCACCCAGGCAGTAAATATATAAATAAAAGGATAATGAATGATATAAACCGGGTACGATATATCACCGAAAAAACGACAAACATTTGCCAACCTTTTATTATTGATAGTGCCGCTTGCACCAAGGTAAACAACCATTGGAAAAACAACAATAATACATAGTGTTTCGTACAGGCCATTCATCCAAAAATGTGCTGCATTGCTGCCACCAACTCTTGGAAAAGCCAGTACAATAATCAATAACAAACTGCACCAAACAAAAGTATTACCCAGGTTGCCCGGCTTTGTAATACGCGACAGCAACATACCTGCAAGAAAGGGATAACACAATCTTGTAAACCCAATCCGCAACTGCTCTACCGTTAACGACCAGCCACCTATTAAATCGCCCCGGCTGCCGGTTACACTGTAATGTATTAAAACCACAGCAGCAATTAATGTAAGTACAGCAAGCACCGCCTTCGGCGCTTTTCTTAAAACAAGTGCATACATTATATTGGCGATGTATTCGAAAAAAAGTGTCCATGCAGGACCATCAAGCGGGTGCATTTCGGCCCAGCCCCGGATATCCATTGATACCGGAATGGGTATTAGGGTATACCCGATCAGCATTGTCAATATCAGCTTCCATACAGGAGTGCTGCCGATTGGCGGAAACACAACAGTTGATGCACTGAAATAAAAACAGATTGCACCAACCGTCATACCAATAATAATCATTGGGTGTAAACGGATAAGCCTGCGTTTAAAAAAATCTTTTATGCTCATGTTGTTCCACCTGTCATCATAGGCATGTGCAATTACAAAACCAGATAACAGGAAGAAAAAATCAACTGCCAGGTAACCGTGATTGATATACATTTTGGTAGCATCGCCTCCTGCAAAACTTTCCATTATATGCATGCTGATAACCATAATAGCGGCTACACCCCGCAGTCCGTCGAGAATTTTATAATGACTTTTTGAATCGGAGAAAACCGAGCTTACTGTGGTTGGGTTCATATGCAGTTGTTTACTGCAATATACATGTTGCAGCCGTTTTTACGAAAGATGATTTTTGGCTATATTAAACATCGGGTTGGACATCTCCGGATGAATACAGCATGATGAATTAAAACAATATGGAGCAACTGTGCTCAGTAGATACCTGTGTCATCAAATATTTCTAAACTTTAAAGGACTCAATTGCACATGCTTTCTAAAGAAGTTATTAAAATGTGTTACTTCCGCAAATCGCAACGCATAAGCAATCTCTGATACCGTCCATGCACTGTGCTTTAATAAAATTTTTGCTCCCTGTAAAATACGTTCGGCAATAATTTGTGAGGTTATTTTTTCTGTGGTGTCTTTTACCGCCCTGTTTAAATCATTAACGTGTACGTTTAGTTGTTTGGAAAAATCAGACGCGGCACGCAGACTGAGTGTTTGATGGTTTTCATCAATGGGGAACTGGCGTTCTAACAGCTCTAAAAATAAATTAGAAATTCTTTGCGATGCATCCATTGGTTGCTTTTCAAATTTTGCACATAATCAAAGCTTACTTATTAACTGCCCCATCCGCCCCTCCTCTAAAAGTTAACCTTGGCTATAGTAAGATTTTACTTTGTAATTACACTATAGCCTGCATTTAAAACAAGGCAGTTAATACCAGTTAATACCATATTTTAAAATTATAAATAATTTTATGTTTTCCTTCACTAAATCATTTGGCAGCTTTGGCAATTCTTTAAGAAATGATCTGTTACTTTCATCCCATCAATAACAAATAGTATTTTCAATACCGACTTTTTTAACAAAGTATAAATAAGCAAGACTTACCAAATCACTACCTGCATAAAGAGAACAGTTTTTAATTTAAACTACAACACCAGGTCACAAATTTTAATGCACAAAAATTTACGGGAACACCAACGTTTGCTATAACAGCTGCTATGCATTTTGTTATTGCAGGCGAAGAATTTACCAACAGTAAAATTTAAACATAGCCCATGCATACAACTACAAAACCTACGTTCTGGCAGCGATCCGGGGTACACAACTGGTTCCTTAAAAAAGAAGCAGGTGTTACGGAAATTTTTTCCATGACCCCTGACCTGGTATATAAATACATTATCGAAAAATTTAAGGAATCTGTTACGGAACTTTCATTTGCAGACAGGATTATTTTTTATCACGAATATATTATTTGTTTCAGTCCGCCCGATTACAATAAGTTTATGGACAATAACCGTGGTATATTTTCTTTGATTATAAAAGAATCTGTAAAGGCTTTTTATAACATTTTACAAGAGCACCGCAATAAAGGAAAGAAGGTAACGGCATCTGCCAACAAATGGGTTTTTCGTTTTGTATCTCACCCTGATTATGAAAAAGGTGACAAGAGCTTTATTGGAAAATTGTTGCCTGGTAATAACGTACAGCAGAAAGAAGAAAATCTCCGCGTAACTTTTATTCCACGACAAACCGGTATTGCCCAAACATTTGACATTGCCGATGAAATTTTAAAAGACTTTACTTTTTACAGCGATGGCTATTATGAAATTCCCTGGAACGAAGGGCTGGTACTGGGTGACGTGAATGATCCAAAAGTCCCCAGGTACCTTGCCCGCTTAGAGGCCACGCTTCCCGATAAAAAATTCGCTGGTAAAAAACTGGAATACCTGATAAAAGACGACATCATCATCGTAGCCGGTATAGATGAAAAGCAGGACAAGCAAGGAGTTTTCCGCATTCCATCCGAGTGGGTTTCATCACCACATCTTTCTATCCGTTTTGATAAACCTGCGGATAAATTCTTTGTTGCCTCTTTTGGTGAAAAGACCATTGTAAATGAAAATGAAGTGGGCAACAGTACAAGTGATATGCCCATCTGGACGGAGCTTCCGATGAACTCAAGGATTGTTTTGAATGGCATTGTTTCTATCAACCTATTTAAAGTATAAAATGGACAAATTCTTAGCGATAGGATTGTTGGTGATCAGCGTGGTGTTACTGGTGGCACATTTTTCTGACATTAAACAAACACACAAAAATGGCTGAATACTTTTTTGGCATAACAGATAAGGGTAAACGCCGTGAGAAGAATGAAGACACCTTCTTCGTCCGCGAAATTATCAATAAGCGGTTTTTGGTAGCCTGTGTTATTGATGGCGTAGGCGGTTACAATGGCGGTGATATTGCTGCGGCCATTGCCCGGTCGGTTATTATGAAAAAGCTGGAAACTATTTCGGAAGATGTGATAGAAACCCTGCAGCAAGCTATCGTTGCAGCCAATGCAAAAATAAACGAGCAAAAAAAAGCAGGTACTAAAAATGAACGCATGGCCTGTGTATTGACCTGCGCTGTGGTGGATATAAAAAATAGTAAATGCTGGTATGCACATGTGGGCGATACAAGAATTTATTTACTGCGTGACAGGTCATTGATTAAAATATCCAGGGATCATTCTGCGGTGGGTTTTTTGGAAGAGTCTGGCCGGTTATCTGAAGAAGAAGCCATGCGGCATCCGAGAAGAAATGAGATCAATAAGGCATTGGGTTTTGAAGAAGACATCACTACAGCCGATGATTTTA
>JAYWAU010000101.1:0-6443 GCA_043782265.1 Ferruginibacter sp.
TTTTTGCCAAATATTTCTATATTTCCGCTGCTTGGCTGTATCAATGTCAGCAACATTCTTATTGTGGTAGATTTGCCGGCACCGTTCTGCCCAAGAAACCCATAAATGTCGCCTTCATTAACTGTAAATGAAAGATCATTAACAGCATATGTGTCATTAAATTTTTTTGAAAGATGAGTTACATCTATAGTCAATTCCATGGTACTAAGTTGTAAGTAAAGGTAAACGGATAGCGGAATCAATTGTTCAGTAACATTTAATGAGCCCGTAACTTTTTTTAAAAAAATTTTGATTTGTAAAATAAAGTATTACTTTTGTCTAGCAATACTGCTTACCCATAATCTTACAATAACCACTTTTTATCTCTTTCTCGTTTTTAATACGAGAATCCCCAATCCTACAGAATTACAGTCATTCCCAATTTGCTGTGTATCAACTACCTGAATTATTAATTCAATTAGTTTACTTGTCTCAAAATATACACAAATGAAAAAAATCTTAAGTATTTTAATCGCATCAATTACATTATTAACAGTTACAGTAAGAGGAAATTTTGTAAATGATATACAAACATTCTCAGCTGCATTTTTAAAGAATGATCTAACTATAATGCCTGATGCTGCCACCAAGGATGTAAAAATTATTTTCAAAGCGGCTGCAAGCGGAGATGCCATAATTACAATATTGGATGAAAATGGCAAAAAGGTTTTACACCAAACTACAAAAATTGAAGAAGGTAATAACAGTATAAATATTGATAATTTTCATTCTTTAAATGAAGGGAATTATACAATACAATTGATAAATAATAATGAAACTCACAGTACCAAATTTTTGATTTGGAAATAAATTTTGATAACCAAGCACAAACAGAAATGCCCTTCCCTAAAAAGAAGGGCTTTTTTATTATCCTTCCCCATTGGGGTTCATATATGTTTGTAAAGCCTTTACATATAACTCAAAAGCATCTACCCCATTTTTAGTGATCTTACAAATTGTTTGCGGATAATTATTGCTGAATTGTTTTATAACCTCTATGTACCCTACTTCTTTTAGCTTATTTATTTGTACGCTAAGATTACCGGCGGTAGCATTCGTTTTTTCCTTTAAGAAAGTAAACTCAGCTTCTTTCACGCTTATTAGTAAACTAATAACTGCCAGTCGTAACTGCGAGTGTAGTATAGGATCTAGCTCCTTAAACATGGGCCATTTTTTGCTTTTGATATTTGGCCCATAAAATTATACCTGGCAGCAGCCAGGCAAACAGGCCGCAGGCAGCCATTAATAACATATCATTTGCGGCAGATGTATAAAGAGAAATAATACTTAATACCCAACAAATAAGGCCCCCTACAATCATTGGTTTAAACTTAAAAATACCGCCTGTTATAAAAGTAGGGATACCATATAGCATCATAAATATTGTTGACATTTCTCCATTACCGTATTTACTTCCGTAAAAAGTGGCAATAAAAATACATATCCCAAAAGCAGTCCACACAAATGTCATTGTGTGATCATCATGAGCTACAAATTTTTTTTGCTTTCTTTCTTTTGCAGAAAAATATATTTGCGGAATTACAGCAAAAAAAACCAGCAGCCAAATATCAAACCCAATGTTAAAGTTAAATTGAAGTCTTGCCCATGTAAGCATACTGCACATCATAATTAATACTCCCCAAACAATAGAGGCAATACCCTTTTCAACATAGCTCCTTTTTACCTTACCTATCATTTCATTAATAAGCTTGATGCTTTCCTGCTCTGTAAATGGTTGTTCCATATAATTATTCAGCGTTTATTTTTTTATATTTTATGTGTAGCAAATATCCGGGGATTAAATAACTTATTAAAATTGCGACTGCTGTTACCAGAATATTGGTATCATAATCTAAGTATGCTGAAAGTATTGCCAATAACCATGCACCAATGTACCCCATACTAAAGGTGAGAAATGTATGAGACGTCCTGTTATAAAATACCCAATTGAATAAAGCATAATATAAAAAGGAAAACAATGTTCGTGGCCGATTTTTGCAAAAATAAATGCAAGAGCAATAAAACTTATTGCTACACCTAACCACAACTGCTCAATCCCTTCACTTATATAAGTTTTAACTATAGTTGTTTTACTTTTTTTGACACCATTGTAAACTGACCCTGCTATGCCGATAAATATAATAAACCAGGCATAGTAGTGATGCTGGTAATGGACAACATTTTTTAAAATATATTGTACTATGCAAACAATAAAGACTACCCAGCCTAATAATAGAAAAAAAACACTGCCATCAGCAACAGTATTTTTTGTTTTACTAATCATACTTTGAATTAAATCAATACTTTACCGCGGAGATAAATTTTGCTTTTGCATAATTATGGCTATCTAATTACACCTACAGTAATGCTTTCTGTTGTTGAAAACAGAAATACTCTATTTACATTCTTTAATCAACATTTCTACTCTTTCTTTACCCCAGTTTGGGCTTATTTCACTAAAAGGTTTAAACGTAGCGAATTTTTCTAATGCAATTTGTAACTGAGGTTTTGCAGTTGTACATCCACCACCAAATTGTTCAGGTGTATATTTTAAACTCTGTCCTTTTAAATAATAAGGACGAGGGTTAGCAGGGTCCTGTTGCATTGCAGCTTCCATATTGCTGCTGCTTTCCTGGCCATATTCCTGCCACCTTTGCATTGGGTCTACCATCATGTGGCAACTCGCAATCATACTTTTAACACAGGAAATTTCTGAATTATTTGGCGATAAGGAATCTGCTTTAGAAATAAGTGTGGTTGCTTTATCAGCATAACCATCAATTTTCTCTTTATTCTGCTCCATAAATCCATAATTAACCTGGCACAAAGCAGCATAATAATAAGGAAGCCATTGATTTTTTTCCGCAGTGGCAACACGTTCAAAATTATTTGCTACTGTTAATAAATCTGCCGGATTTTTAAAACTTGTATCTAATGCTGCCAGGTTTTTTTTCATTGCTGCAGTAAATTTTTCGCTTTGGGCAAATACAACAACGGTAGCAAATAATACGATTGCTGAAAGGAATACTTTTTTCATTTTTTTTGTTTGAAGATGATTTAATTTATTGTTTATATTTTCTTAGGTTGATTTTTTTTACTGGTTGTTATCTTATAAATTATTATTAATCGCATCCTGTGTTCTGTCAATACCAAAACTCAGAAAACATCCAATAAATATAAATCGTTTTGCTGGTGGTGTTACAGCTTCTTTTCTACTGCCGTCATTGCTATAATTATAGCTATAAACCTGATTTTGCCCTAGTACATTATTAATACCCAATACCCATACAGCAAATACCTTTGCATCTTTTTTACCAAGGTTTGGCAGGTAATTGATGCTAAAACTTAAGTTATTATAATTGATTGTTTTTCCCTGATCACCAATGATGTATTTACTTTGTGTATTATCATAAGTAAGATTATAGTAAGGTCTGCCTGTTGCAAAATTATAACTGAAATTAAACCCTGTTTTCCATGGTAACACAAACCTTTTAAAAACAAAAGCGACGGTATGTGCAGCAGCAAATGAAGGCTGAATAGCGAAAGGATAATTAAGAAAATCTCTTTTGGTATCAAGGTAAGAATAAGAGATCCAGTAATCAACATTTTTAATTGTTTTTTTATCTCTCCAAAAAAATTCAATACCCTTTGCATTGCCATAACCATTGTTGTTAGCAGCTATTTCTTTACCTGTAAAATTAGGTACTGTTTTATATAGGTTATCGTACTTTTTATAAAACAATTCAGTTCTTAAAGTATGATCCTTAGTTTGCATTGTATATTGAAAAATATAGTGGGTTGCTTTTGAATAATCAATTCCTGCAACGCCTGGCAATAATTTCCTTTCCGGATTTTGGTAAAAGATACCATAAGCGAAAGATGCCTGGCTTTTTTCGGCCAGTTTGTAAGCTAGCGAAATCCGGGGTGCTATATTCCATTTATTTATAATGGCCGAATGTTCCAAACGGGTACCCAACTTTGCCGCCAGGTTATTGGTTAAATAAATATCTGTTTCTGCAAATCCGGCTACTAAATTGTCAGTCACTTTTTCAGTATACTTTTTACCATCAAATAAAGTATAGGTTGTTTTTTCATTGCTGTAAAAATAATCCCCACCCAAACGGACAACCGATAAACCTTTAATTTTTTTCTCCACTACCATTCTTGCCTGTGCGTACCGGGCAACATTTTGTAATGAAAAATTCTTGAAAGAATAAAATGCGGGATTGCTGATGCTTACTTTATTGTTTTCATCATTCTGCAGTTCATTGGTGATATCATCACTATTGGTACTGAAACTAATCCCTGTGTTTATTTTCCAGCCATTGCCTATGCGATCCTTCCAGTTAATATTTTGGTAGGTATTCAGATTTTGCAGCACAAAGGCATTTTTAAAGGCTACAGAATCAATATCAGGATTTCTAAAGCCAACTTTATTGCCGCTGATATATCCGTAATATTTTAGAAATCCTCCATTTTTTGTTTTAATCCTGAAATTGCCATCTGTTTGCTGGACAAGGGGCACCCTAAAATAATCCTGTTTCTGTTTGATTACATTAAAAGCAAGCCATAAATTGGTATAGTTGTAAGAAATGCCCCAAGAAGATTTTTTATTTTTCGCCAGGTGTTGAATGCCTCCCCCGATTCCTACTACCGAAATGCTGAGATCTGCTTCTGTTTTTTCAGGCAGATCAGTACTTTCTAAAATAAGTGCGGAAGAAAGCGCCTGTCCGTACAGGGCAGAGTAGCCACCTGTGCTAAAAACAGTGCCTTTAAATAAAAAAGGATTAAAGCGACCCCTTGTGGCAATTCCAGGAGTGCTGCTGTAAAAGAAATTGTTTACCAGATTTCCATCCATGTAAATTTTACTTTCTGTTGCAGTACCACCCCTTACAAATAATCCCTCACTTTCGCCTACCTGTTGGGTGCCTGGGAGCGATTTAAAGGCACTTGTAACATCTCCATTTGCACTAGGCGTAGTAACAATATCTATTGAGTTTAAAACAGCGCCCTTATTTTTGTCACTAGCTTCGAAAGCTCCCGCAGAGATTATAACCGCTTTTAATTCTGTAATTTGTTCTTTAAGAATAATATTCTGAACAAGGGATGCTGAACCAATTACTATTTTTTGCGTTGCCAAATTATAGCCGGTAATCATAGCTTCTAATATTTGATCACCTTTTTCTGTAGTTGTAAACGAATAATTACCCAGAGAATCGGTCGTAGCCCCATCGTAAGTATTCTTTAAAGTAACACTAACCCCATATAAAGACTTATTCTTATTATTTGAAATGTGTCCGGAAATACTAATTTGGCCGTTAACATTCAGAATTGAAAAGAATAATATACTTAACAATAGGTGTTTCATTGTAATTTAATTATATATCAAACATAAAGTAGTTTATTTTATAAACCAAATTAATTTATTGTTTTATTTTTAATTTCTGGCAAGATAAAGACGTTTTTAATTCCTTAAAACACTCACTTAAAACAATGATTATTAATTAATTAAGAGGGATTTGTAGTACCCCAAAATTACCTGTTAAGCAGTAAAAACTTATTAACATCCAAAAAGATTTATTTTTTTATGTTGGGGCAATTTGTAATTTAGCAATAGAATTTAATGGGTTAGTAAGTACAAAGGGTTAGCAGAAATGCTAACCCTTTTGCTTTTAAGTAACTTCTCTTTTATCACACCAACATTTATCTCCATTTCGTTTTTCAATTTTCATCTATACTTTTTTGCAAGTGCTCGATCTGTTGAAAAATTTTTGTGCGTATAATTTTATACCAATGTGATTGTGATTAATAAAATAAATTGTTCTAAAAAATTCCGTTTTACATTTACAAAATGAGCAAATCAAAGTCAGCATTTTTTTGCCAAAGCTGTGGATATGAAAGTGCGAAGTGGGCAGGCAAATGTCCCTCTTGCAATAACTGGAACACGTTTGTAGAAGAGGTTATAATTAAGGGAACTGACAAAAAAGATAACAACGAATGGAAAGAGTATAATGGGATAGGGAAACTAAAGACCATTTCGATAAATAATGTTAGCAGTGCCGAGGAAAAAAGAATTGTTACAACAGATGCAGAAGTAAATAGGGTACTAGGGGGCGGTATTGTAATGGGAAGTATTGTGTTGGTAGCAGGTGAACCAGGTATTGGAAAATCTACATTGTTTTTACAAATCGGATTGCAATTAAACGAAGTGGTTACACTTTATATAAGCGGAGAGGAAAGCGAACAACAAATAAAAATGCGTGCAGATAGAGTAGGAATTAAAAGTGATAATTTTTATCTTCTTACAGAAACCAATACACAAACCATTTTTCAGGAAATAAAAAAACTAAAACCACAGTTGGTGATTGTAGATAGTATCCAAACTTTGCAATCGCCCTTTGTTG
>JAYWAU010000102.1:0-6437 GCA_043782265.1 Ferruginibacter sp.
ATAATCAAAGGTCATCAGCTTATCCCCGTCTTTATGATAAGGCGCTAATATGGTATTGCCCTGTATAATGTTTTGGATAGAATGTACCAGGTTGTTCAATATTAAATTCAGCCGCAACATGCCGCTGCTCTTTTGCGATATATCCTGCGAATAAATGGTACAGCGGTCTTCCCCAATGGCATGTGCCAGGTTCATCAGTAGTGTGCCCGAACCACTTGAAGGATCGTATCCTGTAACATTGCTCACCGGCTTATCAACCAATATGGCCGCCATTATTTTTGACACCGCATGTGGTGTATAATACTCGGCGTATTTGCCACCACCATCTTTGTTATAATCTTTAATAAGGTATTCGAAAATGGTAGAGAAGAAATCAAATTTTTGTTCAAATATTTTTTCAAAACTAAAGTTCACCAACTGGTTGATGATGGCCCTGCAAAAATTATCCTTCTTGTCGGTTACGTATTTACTCAGTTCATCAAACAAAGTAATTTTAGCGCCTGTTTCTGTTTTTACCGAAAATATATCGTTGTTAAAGATGGCAATATCCCGGAGTGTGTCATCAAAAAATTTTGCAAACTCTTCCTGGTTCTGCTTATTATGCAGGTACGATAAATAATGTTCCCTTTTTAGTTTAGCACTATCGGGGTTCATCTTCAGCAACAGCATGTCGTATTGCTTATCGGTGTAAGTGGCAATTACCTGCTCCCAGTTATCAGCCTGTTTAAGTTTTGGGTCGATCAGTTTTACTTCATAACCAAACTTATCGTTCATAAACTTGTACAAAAATACCTGGGTAATAATTTTAAATTCATTACCATCATTACCCAAGCCGTAAGAAGTGCATACACCTTTCAGGTTATCAATCAGCTCTTTCGTTTGTGCCGTAAAATCTTTTGTTACCATAATGGGGTTCCCTGGTATTCGTTTATGTATTCTTTTACAATACAGTTATTAATGTATTTAGCAGCATCCGGCTCTAAATTAATTTTTGTTTTTTCAAACCCATTGATGACCATTTGTATCATCAGTTGCTCAAAATAACTTTCGTTGTTCAGCAGTTTTGTATTTATCAGCACCCTTTCATCGGCCTGCTTTTTAATATCCATTAAAGTGTCGCATATTTCACTTTCCCTTTTAGGCATTGTAGCCTGTTCCATTATACGTTTATGAGTACGGGCATATTTTGCATCGTTCTCATACTTCGCTTTCAACAAATTGTTCCTGCGGTTTAGCTCCGTTACCTTATCAAATATTTGTTGCAGCGAAGCGATGTTTTGTTTCATATCATCCTGCGTAATTTCATCCAGGTTCTTCTTGTTGAACAGGCGTTTTAATTCATCATATAGCGAAACAAACTCCGGGTCCTTCTGGTCGAAATTGCCACCCAATGCTTCCCTTGTTTTGCGCAGCATATCTTTCAACTGGTCGGCTATCAGCAGTTCTTCTTCCGATACTTTGGTAAACATAAACAACACATTCTCCAAAGCCACATTCAGCAGGTTGGTAGTATCTACATTATTTTGGATAGACTCTTTTAAGTTGAGTAGTTCAAGGTGGTGGGCAGTTTCGTTATACAGTTGATTTAATTTTTTAAAATCAATTTTATCCAGCAAGTCAAAATGCCCGTATAAGCGGATGAGGTTGTATAAATTCTTTGCGTTTTCCAAAGCCTTTTTTATCTCCAGCACTTTCTGCCGGTCTTCGATCTGGCTTATCTGCTGAGAAAATAATTCGGCGTTGCGTAAGTCGTAATGAAATAGTTTTTCTTTTATCTCACCTATTTCTGATTCTATTTCTTCCCTCGATTTAAACAGGTTGGAATAGGTTTGCATTTCATCACCCAACTCCAGTTGCAGTTCATCAAAATACGCTTTATTGGTAGCATCAAACTCTTTGCGGATGTCGGCAAAGTCAACCACAAAACCATACCTGAATTTTTTATAAGGCCTGTTTACCCTTGTTAATGTTTGTAATAAATTATGGTCTTTTATCAACCTGCCGATGTATAATTTTTTAAGCCTGCTGGCATCAAAACCTGTAAGCAGCATATTGTACACAAACAAAAAATCTATTTTGCCATCTTTAAAATCTTCCACTTCCTGTTTGCGGTCGTCTTTGCTGCCAACATCATGAAGTATTAAAGCACCCACTAATATTTTCTTCTTCTCTTTTTTAAAATTGCCATACACCACATCCCTTCAGCGGCCATGTTCAGGTGGCTTTCAATTAATATAGTTTCTTCTTTCGTTCCATATTTTTGCACAAATATTTCAAACAGTTTTTTCGCCTGTTCCGAACTATCGCAAACTACCATGGCCCCAATGGTATTATCGCCAAACCTGGTTCTGCTGGTTGTAAAATCTTTTACTATATAGTCCAGCATTGGCTGCACAAACTTTTCATGGGCATATACGATTCGCTTATCTGCATCGCCTTTTAAAATCTCTACTTCTTTTAACGCCTGCTCTAATTGAATTTTATAGTTGGTCTCAATGCCTTCTCTAATCAACTTCAACGTGTAACCATCAGCAATAGAAGCATTGTAATAATACTTATGAATGTAATCGCCGAAAGTATCTCTGCTTCGCCTGTCGGTACTAATCAGCGGTGTTCCCGTTAATCCAATCAGAATCGCATTTCTATCGGAGTTAAAAAGGTTGGCCAAAAAACTTCCGGTAGGGCTGTAGCTGCGGTGTACCTCATCCAAAAAATAAATTCGTTGACTATTAATATCGTATTCACTTGCCTTTAATACATCCGTATCATCTTTAAACTTTTGAATATTAACAACGGTGATTTCTCTTTGCCCAGTTAAATTGTGAATGGCTTTTCTCAAACTAAAATCCCTTACCAGTTCTTCTTTTGAATTAACGGTATGCACAATTAAACCACGGCTGGTAAATTCACGGCTTGCCTGTATCATCAGGTCTATACGATCTACTATAAAATAGAACTTGGGTACAATATCTTTTTGTTGAAAATAATCCGTGAGGCAGGCTACATTATAAAATGCCAGTGCGGTTTTTCCACTGCCCTGCGTATGCCAGATAATTCCTTTTTTAATACCGCTTTCAATTGTTCTTTCAATAGCCTTTGTAGCAAACAACTGAGGATACCGCATGATATGTTTCTCAAGCCCTTTAGTTGTTTTTACATAAGCCATGCAATACTTCAACACCATTGCCAGCCTGTCTTTGCTGAACAAAGAGGTAAGTATCCGGTTGGTAGGTGTATCAACTTCTTTGTTGGTAATAAACTCCGGCGAATGCTTAATGGAAGAAAGATTATTATCTTTTAAAACAGCATTTTCCAACTCATCCTCTTCCGGTAACAACAGGGTTGTCATATCAAACTTTTCTTCTTCTCTAAAGCAGTTAAAATTTGTATGGGAATAAGATGTTGTGGAATAGAAAGCTCCCTGAATTGGTTCGATAGATTCTGCATCGTATTCCATATTATTAGAGAACACCAGCAACTGAGAGATATTGATAAACTTCTGAAATTTTTTGTTTTTAAAACGTATACTGATTCTATCTCTTTCAGCCAGCACACCTTCCTGGTTGTTTGGTTTTTTTACTTCCACAAAAGCCAGCGGCATCCCGTTAATCAATAGTGTAATATCCGGACGAAATTCATCATCGCCATTTTTATACGTCAGCTCTGTTACTACATGAAAAGAGTTGTTGCCAAAGTTTTTAAAGTCTATCAGTTTAATGCCAGATGTTGCGGTTAGCATATTGTAAAAAGCCTTGCCTAAATCTTCATTGTCTAAAACAAGCGAAACATTTTCAAAGGTTTTCTTTATGTCGTTTTCCTCAATATCCGCATTGATATTTTTAAGGCTATCCCAAAAAATATCAGTAAAGATGTTGGTGCTTTCTTCTTTTTTAGCTTTTTTTAAAGACAGGTAGCTAAATCCCAGCCTGCAGAGATGTAGTATTGCCGGAATTTTTACTCTTGTGTTTTCGTTGAAAGCCATTTTCAATTTTTATAATTTGATTCCGTTATAAAAGCAACACCTAACGATTAGCTTTTTCTTTAAAGTTTAGTATCCTTATTTTTGTGTTTTCATTTGGTTTGCTAATTCATATTCCTTCCGATAATCCAATCCCAGTTTATCTACCTGTTCCGGCATTGCCAGCATCCAGCTCACATAGTAGTAAGCCAAAATGTGATAACCTGAAAACTGTCTGTCTGGTATAGACCCAATTGTGTAGTCTTTCTTATCTGGCCTGTAACCCTGGGTTCCCTGCATTGCTATTTCAAAAGCAATCTGTTTAGTTTCTTCTTTTGACTTTTTTTCAAAGAACTGTATAGCATCTATCATAAACATGACAACAGCCATGTTAGTCCCAATCTTTTCCTGCGACTTTTGAAACTTGTCCATTTCCCTGTCTTTATAAGGATCTTTGGATTCAAGGTCGTACGGATCTTTTTCAATTGAAGTAAGAAGATTGTCTATATCAGTTCTTTTAGTTCTGTACTCAACTTCGTTAACCAGTTCAAAGTTTTTATCAAGGTTTAAATCTTCTGCCCAATGTAAAACCATTTCATACTCTTCGGCAGGTTCTTTATCATCCCTGTATTGCAAATACTCATCATAAAATCCGGTTGCATGTTTTAATTCAGTTGGTGAGGTTTGGAAATCTTTTATAAAGTCAATGCCAAACAATTCTTTGAATTGAATGGCATTAACCACATTGTATACTTTACTCTTAGAAAGAATTTCTTTTGGTGACAGGTCAACTATTTTTTTATCAGTCACTGCTTTTAATCCTTCCTGAACCAAGGCATACAAAGAAAGAAACTGAAAAGGCCTTAATTCAGCATATTCATTAAAAAGGAAATTCTCAATAAATAAATCAACTGGAGTATTAAAAATTTGCCTGTTCATTCCATCAAAAAGGCTTGAGCAGTAACTGGCAATTGAATTTTCGGAAATCCCCATTTTATTAAATTTCTTAATGGTGGGTTCAAGTCCTTTTATAAATTCAGATTTATGTTCCTGGGTAGCAATAAAGAGCTGGTTTAATTCTCCTTTCCTTGCTTCAATTACAAAATCCAAGTGAACCAATTCATGCATTATCAAATGCTCTACTGCCGGATAGTTTGGCTTGTATTTTACAATATGTTTTGGCCTGTCATAATTTTCTGCAAATTCTATTTTGGCGGCAGTGGGAATTTCTGTGTCCGCAATAATATCTATTTCTTTGCCGCCTTCAAATTCCAGTTTGTGCCTGTATTTCCTGAATATTTTTTTGCCTTCTCCCGTTTCAATAATTTTCTTTGAAATATCAAACGCCTGTCTTACAGAATTTTGATAAAGTACATCTTTGTTTTTATTGAGTTTAATTGCTTGTATAGTGCTGAAAAAAGCAGCATGTAAATCATTCTCCATGTCTGCAACCATGCCTAATGCAAAATGTGTATTTGGATATTGATCATTAATTTTAATCGCTTCCCAAAAATATTTTTTTGCTTCTTCCAGTTTACCTTGCTGCATCAGGTTTGCGCCAATGTTGTTTATAGTGATATTATCGTTAGGATTGGCAATTAAAGCCTGGTCATAATACTTCATAGCAGTGGGAACATCATTTTTGAATTTCGAAAAAATGTTTCCCATCATTAATAAGGCCCAGCCATTTTTGGAATCCCAACGAAGTGAATCAATTAAACAATTAATCGCTTCTTCCTGATCTCCTTCATCAGAAAGTATTTGCCCCATAATTCGGTGGTACTCCGAATTAGCAGGGTTCTTGTCAATTAAATTTTTGAGAATTGGTTTGGCTTCTGTGTACTTTCCTTTTTCGCAAAGGGCTACTGTTTTTCTGTAGTCTGCTTCCTGAGAGATTATTGTTGGAGTATCAATTTGTATTGTTACCCATTCATTGTCTATTGTAACTATTGGTTTGAAAGGGCCGTACCTATAGTAGTTTTCTAACTCGCTGATTATAAGTAAATTACCCCCCCCATTTTTATTTTAGGGAAAATTATAAATAAAAAATCGTCTATTTTATGAATGATTTGCATCTAAATTAATTCTTGATTTTAGTTAATGCTTTCTTGATTCCTTGCGTAGCGAATGGCTCTTCCCCTACCGCTTCAATTACTTTGTCACAAAGCCAAAAGGAAATTAATTCTTCTTCAGATGCCCGAATAATTTAGCAAGTTTAACTACTTCTTACCGGTTAAGATTTCTTTCACTTCTTTCTGCTTTGCTCATTAAGGCAGTATCAACTTCAATATGTGCAGCAAAACTTCTCTTATTTTTATTACACCTTCCCTTTCAAAATCTCCTCCACTACACCCGCATCAAGCAAGGCACTTGTATCACCTAGGTTGGCAGTTTCTCCTTCGGCGATCTTTCTTAAAATACGCCGCATAATTTTACCGCTCCTGGTTTTAGGAAGGCCGGATACAAATTGAATTTTATC
>JAYWAU010000103.1:0-6435 GCA_043782265.1 Ferruginibacter sp.
TTTTTTATAACCTAAATGTTGATTTCGCCCTTCATATAAAATACGCAATTACCGCTGATAGTAACCCTTTCCTGGTTAATTTGCTCACACCAAAGTTCGCCTCCACGCTGCGATAACTGCAATGCATGTAATTTATTTTTGCCAAGTTTCTCACTCCAAAAAGGAATTAATTGTGAATGTGCAGAACCGGTAACAGGGTCTTCATCTATCCCCGCTGCCGGTGCAAAAAATCTTGATACAAAATCAACCGTTTTACCTGGTGCAGTGATAATCATCTTGTCAAAATGCTTTTTCATTAAGGTAAAATCAGGCAAGCATTTTTTTACTGCATCTTCATCGGCTAATTCGATTAAAATATCACGGTATTTATAAACACCAACAATCTCTTTACCGCCGAGTATTTCGTTTAAAGAATCGTGGTACACATCTAAACGCTCCGGTTTCCAACTGGGGAAATCCATAGTAAAGAGGTCATCTTTTTTTGTTATAGAAAGAATACCACTCTTAGAACTAAAACGTACTTCATCTTTTTTAAATCCAAGTATGTTAAACAAAACATGAGCGCTTGCCAATGTAGCATGACCACAAAGATTTACTTCAACTGCGGGGGTAAACCAACGTATATCATAATCTGCATTTGAACTTGTAGATGGAACAAAATATACAGTTTCAGATAAATTATTTTCAAGTGCAATGGTTTGCAGCAAATTGTCTTCCAGCCAATGTTGTAAAGGAATTACTGCAGCAGGATTACCGCTAAAAAGCTTGTTTGCAAAAGCATCTATCTGATATAAAGTCAACTTCATTTTAGAATGTCTTTTTAAAAGAAGGAATAATTATTCCGCCATCATTTCCTTCACTACTCTTACAATATCCTCCACATTTGGTTTGCTGAAATAATCACCATCACTTGCGTAGGAGGGGCGATGCGCCTTGCCTGTAATAGTTCTTGGTGCAACATCAAGATGCTTGTAACCACCCTGTTCTTCCATCACTTTGTTAAACATAAACCCGGCGGCACCACCAGGTACATCTTCGTCTACAAAAACTATTCTGTTTGTCTTTTTTAGTGATACCACAATATGATGATTGATATCAAATGGTAATAGCGTTTGTACATCAATTACCTCGCAGCTTATTCCTAATTTATCCAAACTTGTTGTAGCTTCTAAAACAATGCGAATGGTTGAGCCATAAGTTACAATCGTAATATCTGTTCCTTCTTTTATGGTCTCAGGTATGCCCAAAGGAACCGTGTAAGCTAATAGATTATCTGGTAATTTTTCTTTAAGCCGGTACCCGTTTAAACATTCAATCATTAATGCGGGATCATTTGCTTGTAACAAAGTATTGTACATGCCTGCCGCCTGAACCATATTTCTTGGTACGCAAACATATATGCCCCTTAAAGAATTTATGATCATCCCCATTGGTGAGCCACTGTGCCAGATACCTTCAAGCCTGTGACCCCTTGTACGAATAATGAGTGGGCAACTTTGTTGACCCGCTGTACGAAAATGAGTGGTGGCTAAATCATCGCTAAGGGGTTGCAAACCGTAAAGTAAATAATCAATGTATTGAATTTCGGCAATTGGTCTTAAACCTCTTAATGCCAATCCTATTCCCTGTCCCATTATGGAAAGCTCTCTTATACCGGTATCGAATATACGCTGAGCGCCGTATTTTGCCTGCAAACCACTAAATCCCTGGTTTACATCACCTATATATCCAACATCTTCACCAAAGGCAGTCACTTTATCATTACTTGCAAATAAAGCATCAAAATATTTATTTAATACTTCGTATCCATTTACAATACTTGCATCTTCACTATAATAAGGTTTAATTACAGTAACATTTAAGGCAGATTTTGGCCCCTCATTGTATAAGAAAGAATTATACAATTTCGAATTTTTTTCTTTTAACTGGGTATAATAATTATTAAGATTTTTTGTGGCTACATTGTTGTCAGCAATATCTAATGCGGCTGCAATTGCTTTCAATACCTCTCTTCGTAAAGGCTCTTTATTTAGCGTTAGTTCTAGTACAATATTTTTTACAGCAATGACTTTTTCGCCATCCAGTTCTTCTGCCAGGTTATTCAATAATGATGTAGCGGCAACAACCTGTTCTTTAATTGGAGCAATGTATTTATCCCACGCTTTTTGTTTACTTTCTTTAGTAAACAATTTCGCATTCATTTCAATTTCGGTCAATTCGAATTCTTCTGCAAGGGCATTCTCAAGTATCCATTCTCTCATCTGTTTAATACAATCCCATTCTTTTTCCCAAGCCAGTCGTTCGGGTTTCTTGTAACGCTCATGACTACCGGAAGTTGAATGTCCTTGTGGCTGCGTAATTTCTTCAATATGAAAAATAGCAGGTATATGCGTATCTCTTATTTTTTGAATAGCAGGTTCAAATACTTCACACATGCCTGCATAATCCCATCCCTTAAGATTATAAATATCCAGTCCATTGGTTCCGGCTGTTTTTTGCAGTCCACTTAAAGCCTCGGAAATAGACCCTTTGGTAGTTTGTAATTGTTTGGGTACAGATATGCCATAACCATCATCCCACACAAAAATAGCCAGTGGAACCTGTTGCACACCAGCAGCGTTGACAACTTCCCAAAAATGCCCTTCGCTTGTAGATGCATCGCCAATTGTACAAAAACAAATTTCATTACCGTTATCACTTAGGTTGGTATGTTGCTTAAAAGTTTCTACATTTCTAAATAATTTTGATGCCAGCGCCAGACCCAGTGCCCTTGGCATTTGGCCCGCAGTTGGGGCCATATCGCTACTGCTGTTTCTTGTATTGGCAAGATCCAGCCATTCTCCGTTTGCATCAACATTTCTGGTAGCAAAATGGGCGTTCATTTGCCTGCCAGCGCTAAAGGGATCATTATTTATATCAGGGTCTGAAAATAATTGTGCAAAATATTGTTCTATATTGGCGATGCCAGCCGCCATCATAAAAGTTTGATCACGGTAATATCCTGCTCTAAAATCACCTGGTTTAAAAAATTTTGCTACAGCAACTTGTGCAACTTCTTTTCCATCTCCAAAAATTCCAAACTTTGCTTTTCCGGTTAACACCTCTTTTCTTCCAACAAGACTTGTTTCCCTGCTTTCGCAGCAAATACGGTAGTCTTTTAACACTTCGTGCCTGAAATGATCAAAACTTAATTGGTTCTGCAATGCAGTATCATTGGTATTTACTGTATCCATTTAACAAATGTAAAATAATAGTTGTGATGAATGTTAAAAAAATGAGAACCTGCCAACAATTTGCCTTGGTTTTAAACGTTTTTGTATCTTTGAAAAAGCAATTGAAAAAGATTATTAAAATGAAGAATCTATTTGGCCTATTAATTTTGTGTTTTGTTGCATTTTCTTTAAATGCCCAAACTCAGGTTATTGCTTCAAGCGAATCAAAAAAGACAACTGAAATTTCTTCTGCAAACCCTGCTAACCCAGTTGCTTTAATTGAAGATGCCTTAGCTTTGAAAGAGATTGAATATGATTTTGGAAAAATACCACAAGGCAAGCCTATAACACATAATTTTGATGTTGAAAATAAGAGCAAAGATTCATTGAAAATTATTAACATACAGGCTAGTTGTGGATGTACAACTCCTGATTGGGAAAGAAATAAAGTACAGGCACCCAATGAGAAAACAATAGTTACAGTTGGCTACAATGCTGCAACAGAAGGGCCCTTTACAAAAATTATCACCATCACTTATAATGGAACACTAACAAAGCAAATTACCATAAAAGGGGAAGTATGGAAAACTCCTGCAACTTCTGCCCCTGAAAACAAGGAATTAGTAAATTTAAAGGATCTATAATAATCAAACTAAATAAAAAATAACATGAAACAATTCTTATTATCTGCGCTCGTATTAACACTTACTTCATCAGCATTTGCTCAACCACAGGCAAAAAAAGTAGCTGATGTAGCAAAATTTGACAATGAGACAATTGAGTTTGGTAAAATAAAACAGGGTGTTCCTGCAAAAGGCACTTTTACTGTTACTAATATCAGTAAATCTCCATTGATTATTGAACAGGCAAATCCAACATGTGGTTGTACAATTTCCGATTATACAAAACCTCCAATTGCTCCTGGAAAAACTGGCGTTATTAATGCTACCTACAATGCTGCAAATGCAGGACATTTTGAAAAGCATTTAACTGTAAAATTTGCTGGAGTTGATGAAATGAAAAGCATCACGTTTGTAGGCGATGTGATAACAGCAGAGGAATTTGATAAATTGCCAGCTGCTGCAAAAACCAAGCAATAAGTAAAGAATTAAAGATACTTTTATTAAAAAATCTCCATACTAATATGGATTTTTTTATTTGTAACATGCAATTTATTTTATCTTTTTATTTGAGTAGTAAACTCCAATTAAAATTATCACCAGGCAAAATACTTGTTGCCATCCAAAGTCTTCTCCATAAACAAAGCCCCAGCCAATTGCAACAAAGGGAATACCGTAGGTAACCGTACTGGCAAATATGCCTCCTGCTTTTTCACAAGCACATAGAAAATTATGGTAGCAATAGCCGTTCCTACTAAGCCTAAAACGACTGCTGCCCCTGTTGCTTTCAAAATATCGAAATTGGCTAATGACATGTTGAAATAACCTGTAAAAATCAGCGTAATTAATGCGGGTATTGCATTTAAAGAAAGTGCTACAGCAGCAATATGTAAAGAAGGAATGTGTAGTAAATTTCTTGAGACCATATTTACATTAAAACCATAAAGTATTGTAGCTAATATTATTAAGAACAAGGAAGCTAAGTGTTGATTTGTCTGTAAGTTATTTTTGCTTAGCAATAATAAAATACAGCCCAAAAAGGCAATGAAAATACCAATAGTTTTATTTTTAGAAATTTGATTTTTAAAGAAGACCACGCCTGTAATAATTACAAAAACGGGTGTAAGAGAATTAAGTGTTCCTGCAAGTGCACTATCAATTTTTTCTTCGGCAATGCAAAACAAAAATGCAGGTATCAAACTACCAAGACTACCTGATAAAAAAATAATTGATAACTTTTGCAGTGGTATACTTCCAATATACCTTATTGTTATAGGTAATAATATAAGTCCGGCAGATAAGATACGTAACGAAGCAATTTGGTAGGATGAAAGTTGTTGCAGCCCTAATTTCATTAAAATAAAACTGCTTCCCCAAATTAGAGAAAGTACAAAAAATAAAAGCCAGTTGAGTAATTGTTTATTCACTTAAAATATAATGCAAAGTATATTTAATAAATGAAACAACAGTTTTAATAAATAGAATAAATTCTACAGTATTTTTTAATAATTTATTGGAATCATTGGGATAAAAATATATTTTCGTGACCAGCCTCGGAGGTATTTATTCATAATTAAAAATATACTATTATGGGTTTTATTAAAGAGTTTAAAGATTTTGCAATGAAAGGCAATATCGTTGACCTTGCAGTTGCTGTAATTATTGGAGGTGCATTTGGTGCAATTGTTTCCTCCATGGTTGATGATATTATTACTCCATTATTACTTGCTCCTGCCCTTAAAGCCGCCGGTGCAGCCGATATTGAGCATCTTATGTGGGGGGCTGTTAAATATGGCAAATTCTTATCAGCAGTCATAAAGTTCATTGTCATAGCCTTCGTACTTTTTTCTATAATCAAAGCCGCAAATGCAGTATCTAAAAAAGAAGAGATTGCACCAACTGAGCCTTCTTCAACAGATAAATTATTAACAGAAATAAGGGACGCCCTAAAAAAATAATATACTATTAATTAATTTTATGGCGGCTTACCTAAAATGGGATGGCCGCCGTTTTATTTTAATTCAAACCAAAATGAAAAAAAACATTTCCCTATTGGTAATACTATTAGTTAGCCATCAAATTTATGCGCAGGATGCCGCGGTTAAAGATTTAAAAACAGCCTCTGCAAAAGAAATTAAAATAGACACAACTTATAAGCCGGATAAAAATGGCTGGGTAAAAGGTGCAAACATTAGCCTTAATCTAACACAAGTAAGTAATAGTAATTGGATTGCAGCTGGGGGAGATAAATTTTCTCTTTCTGCAGCTGCCGCTTTAAATGCCTTTGCTTCAAGAAAATGGGGGCAAAAAAGTTGGGATAATCTACTAGATATAAATTATGGATTATTAAATACTACAACACTCGGTACTAGAAAAATAAATGACCGGCTGGATTTTACTACAAAATTTGGGTACAAACCTAAAAATTGGAAGAATGTCCGGCTCTCTCTATTAGGACAGTTTAGATCTCAATTAACTAGCGGCTACGAATATGACTATTTTGGAACTACTCAAAAAAGAAGAAATTCAGGTTTTTTTGCCCCTGCCTATATTGTGATAGCTCCAGGTATTGAATGGACTCCCAATACATGGTTTTCATTATT
>JAYWAU010000104.1:0-6416 GCA_043782265.1 Ferruginibacter sp.
TGGGTTTTCACTGGTACGAAAGCTGGAGCGGCGGAACAGAAATGTATGAAAATGTAGCAAGGGTACATGAAACCTGGCCTAACAAAAACCTTATGTTTACAGAAGGCTGTGCTGAAAGTTTTAGAGCGGGTGGTTACTACACCTGGAGTTTAGGCGAACGATATGGCCGCTCCATGATCAATGATTTTAACAACGGTACTGTTGGCTGGACAGACTGGAATATTTTACTGGATGAAACAGGTGGCCCTAACCATGTGCAAAATTTTTGTTTTGCACCGGTGCATGCAGACACCAAAACCGGTGAACTTATTTACACCAATGCTTATTATTATATTGGTCATTTTTCTAAATTCATCCGCCCGGGTGCTAAAAGAATCAGCAGTGTGGCAAGTCGTAGCCAGTTGTTAACTACGGCTTTTAAAAACGCAGATGGAAAAGTAGCAGTGGTGGTGATGAACCAAAGTAATTTAAAAATTACATACAATCTTTGCATTGGTACAAAAGCTGCAGAAGTAAATATTTTACCACATGCTATTCAAACATTGGTATTATAGAGGATTGTTATCTTTTAATAATTCATTTGCTGATATGATTAAGTACAATGTAAACGTTCTCTTGCTTGGGTTTGTATTGATGCTGAGTGCATCAGGCTTTGCACAAAAAATAAAGCAGCAACAAACAGCAATTGTTACAACGAGGCAAACCAATTTATCTGACAGTGCTTTGCTGGATGTGGTACAAAAACAAACCTTTAAATATTTCTGGGACTTTGCTCACCCTGTGAGTGGCATGGCAAGAGAGCGTAGCAACACCGATGCAGGCTATGGGCACGAGACCGTTACCACCGGCGGCACAGGCTTCGGCATCATGTCGGTAATTGTTGCAGCAGAACGGGGATGGATCACAAGGGATACCGCTGCGAAATTTATGCGGAAGATGGTTAATTTTTTATTAAAGGCCAATGCTTACCATGGTGCTTTTCCGCATTGGATGGATGGTGCTACCGGCAAAACAATTCCCTTTAGCAGGAAGGATGATGGCGGCGACCTGGTAGAGACCTCTTATTTATTCCAGGGCCTGCTTTGCGCAAGGCAATACTTCAACCGGGACAACCCTGTGGAAAATGAATTCCGGGGTAAGTTAAGCTGGATGTGGACGGGCATTGAATGGAACTGGTACACACAGGGCCAGGAAGTATTGTACTGGCACTGGAGCCCGAACAACGGCTGGGCCATGAATTTCCCTGTACGTGGCTTCAATGAATGCATGATCATGTATGTGTTGGCAGCCAGCAGTGAAGATTATCCGGTAAGTGCTGCGGTATATCATCGGGGCTGGGTACAAAGCAATTTCTTTAAAAACGGAAAAACATTTTACGGCTACACATTGCCATTAGGCTTTGATTATGGTGGCCCTTTATTCTTTTCACAATATTCTTTTTTAGGATTGAATCCAAATGGGTTAAAAGATCAGTACGCCGATTACTGGGAACAAAATAAAAATCATACGCTCATCAACCATGCTTATTGTATAGACAATCCCAAAGCATTTAAAGGGTATGGCGAAAAATGCTGGGGCCTTACGGCTTCTGATACATACGATGGGTACAATGCTTTTTCTCCCACCAATGATGAAGGTACCATTACACCAACGGCAGCATTGTCTGCATTCCCTTACACACCAGAATATTCTATGAAGGCGCTTAAGCATTTCTATTACGATCTTGGGGATAAGATATGGGGGGAATATGGATTTACAGATGCATTTAATGAAACCAAAAACTGGTATTCAAAAAATTACCTGGCCATAGATGAAGGGCCCATTGTTGCGATGATAGAAAATTACAGGAGTGGCTTGTTGTGGAGATTATTTATGAGTTGTCCGGAAATACAAAACGGGTTAAAAAAATTAGGTTTTGAAAGCCCATCTCTTAAAAAATAATTTATTTTTTTAAAGCTGAACAGATGAAACGATTGCCATTTCTTTTGATGTTTATATGTTTTATTGTACAGGTAACTGCTCAACAAAAATCCTTGCTACTTGCAAAAGGTAAATATGGCGATGGTCCAGATAGCATCGTTGCTGTCGGCATCATAAAAAATTTAACCGACAACCAGTTGCTTGAAGTGGTAGAAAAACAAACCTTTCGTTTCTTCTGGCATGGGGCACACCCAGTAAGCGGATTGGCATTGGAAAGAAGCAACACCGTGCTGGCGGAACATTACTGGGATTATATTAATGAAGCATGGGACGAACCCAATTTCAGTCATACAACATTTGGCCCGGATGCAGGTGCCATTGGTGGTACGGGCTTTGGCATTATGAGTACCGTTGTGGCAGTTGAAAGAGGATGGATAGGAAGAGATACGGCAGTAAGACGCTTAATGAAAATTGCAGACTTTTTAATTAACGCAGATTGTTACCACGGCATCTATCCACATTTTATGAATGGCAGAACGGGAAAGACCATTAAGTTCGACAGGCTGGATGATGGAGCTGACATTGTAGAAACATCTTACCTGCTGATGGGTTTTTTATGTGCAAGGCAATATTTTAATACAAATACTCCGAGAGAAGTTTACCTGCGCAAACGCATCGACCAGATGTGGGGTGCAGCCAACTGGAACTGGCATACCAACGGACAAAATAAATTGTTCTGGCATTGGAGCCCTAACAATGGTTTCGATATGAACTTTCCTGTGTGGGGGTATAACGAATGCCTGATCACTTATATCATGGCAGCATCTTCGCAGTATCATTCCATTTCAGCAAATGTGTACAATGGCACGTGGACGGGAAGCACGGGATTTAAAAACGGAAAAGAATATTACGACTACCAGTTACCCCTCGGAAATTATGATAAAGACAAAGGCGGTCCTTTATTTTTTGAGCAGTACACTTTCCAGGGAATTGATCCCAATGGGTTAACAGATTCTTTGGGCAATGATTATTTTTTGCAGGGGAAAAATCACACCCTCATCAACCGGGCTTATTGTATGGAGAATCCCAAAAAGTTTAAAGGATACAGCAATAAATGCTGGGGCCTCACAGCAGGTGATAGTTATAAAGGTTACGTAGCACACAGTCCGGAAAACGACCGGGGTGTAATTCAGCCAACAGCAGCCATCTCCTCAATGCCTTACACACCAACCGAAAGCATGGAGGCCCTGCGGTATTTCTATTATGAAATGGGAGATAAAATATGGAGCAAATATGGTTTTACAGATGGCTTTAGCATTCATCACAACTGGTATGCAAAAAGCCACCTGGCCATTGACCAGGGACCGATTGTGGTAATGATTGAAAATTACCGGTCAGGTTTGTTATGGAATTTATTTATGAAAATACCTGATGTGCAAAATGGATTAAAGAAGTTAGGATTTAAAACTAAGTGGATAAAAGAATAAACCAGGGAGGGCCACCCCAAAAGGGTGGCTCACCCGGCAAATTGAACAAACAAAATAAAAGCGGCATCTGCAAATATGCAATTAGTAAAAACGAAATATTATTTATTGTGTTTCATCTTAATGGCAATGGCTGTTTGTTCTGCTGCCCAGGTAAAAAATATTGGTAAAATTATCTCCTATAAAAAAGTAGCTGGTGGTATTGAAGGCAAAACAACCACTGCCATTTTCGACATCCATGCTTATTCTGATAATACTATAAGGGTAAGGGTTTCAAAGAACAGATCATTCAATAATTTTTCTTATGCCTTAACAGATAACGAGTTTCCGGCATTTAAAAACAGCAGCATTGATGATAAGGGAAAAACGATCGTACTCTCTACAAATACGATTGATGTTGAAATAGAAAAAACACCTTCTTTCAGAATAATATTTAAAAATAAAAATGGTGCTATAATTAATGAAGATGTAAAAGGTGATTGCTTTGGCACCACATTCATTGGTGATAAAGTAAGTGTGTATAAAAAGCTCCAGCAGGGAGAACGTTTTGTGGGCATGGGGGAAGCATTGGGGAATCTTGATAAGAGAGGAACTGCCATTACCCTCAACAATACTGACACCTACAAATATGGTGACCCCCGTTTAAGTATGTACATCAGCATCCCGTTTTACATTGGTATCCATCACCAGCAGGTGTACGGCATATTTTACAACAACAGTTATAAAAGTTTTTTCAATTTCGGGTCATCCACGCCGGGTTTTACTTCTGTCAATATGGATGGAGGGGATGCTGATTATTTTTTTATGTATGATGGATCTGTTGAAAAGATCTTAACGCATTATACTTCTTTGACCGGGCGAATGCAATTGCCTCCACTGTGGAGTATAGGTTATCACCAAAGTCGTTGTAGTTATTATCCGCAGGATAAAGTTGAGTGGATCGCAGAAACATTCCGTAAGAAAAAGATCCCACTGGATTGCATTGTGCTGGATGCAGACTACCAGCAGGGCTATCAGCCATTCAGGGTAAATAAAGAACGCTTTCCGGATATGCTGGGCCTTGCAGCTATGCTAGCCAAAATAAATATTGAATTAACCGCCTCCGTTTATCCGGGTGTAAAAATTGACAGCACGTATGAATCATACAATGACGGCTTAAAAAAAGAAGTGTTCATAAAATATGCAGACGGCAGCTTATTTGAAACAGAAATAGCACCGCTGCATTGTTATCTGCCCGACTACACCAATCCCAAAACACGGGCATGGTGGATCAGTAAAATGAAATGGTTACCTGACAATGGCATTCATGGTTACTGGAATGATATGAATGAACCTGCAGTTGCCGGCAGTTATTTACCGGATAATTTATTGTTTGATTTTGATGGACATAAGGCCAATGCCCTTGAAGCAAAAAATGTGTACAGTCTGCAAATGGCCAGGAGCAGTTATGAGGCTGCAATAAAAAATGGAAACGGGCGGAGGCCGTTTGTTTTAACACGTTCAGGTTTTGCAGGTGTGCAGCGTTACTCAGCAGTTTGGAGTGGTGACAATACGTCAAAAGATGAAGGCTTGCTGAGTGGCGTTTTATTAAACAGCCAGATGGGTTTATCCGGGCTTTCGTTTTGTGGCTATGATGTTGGCGGATACATTGGAGATGCCTCCAAAGATTTGTACAAACGCTGGATAGAAGTTGGCGTATTTTCTCCCTTCTGCAGAAATCACCGGGAATTCTTTGGTGCCGCCGGTGAGCCCTGGGCTTATGGTGAAGAAGCAGAAGCCATTTCAAAAAACTTTATTGGATTCCGGTACAGGTTGTTGCCTTATATCTATTCAACATTTTATGAAGCATCGCAAACAGGTATGCCCATTGCCAGGAGTCTTTGCATCAATTATCCGCATGATGATAAAGTGTATGATAACAATTACCAGTACCAGTTTTTATTTGGTAATGCAATGATGGTGGTACCGATGACGAGCCGGGATAAAATTAAAAAAATGTACCTGCCTAAAAATGATTGGTACAATGCATATACAGATGAAAAATTAGGTGGAGAAAAAGAATGGTCAGCAGAAATACCCATTTACCAATTGCCCATTTTTATAAAAGCATCTGCTATTATTCCGATGCAAAGTCTGGTGCAGTCAACCAAAGACAAACCTTCTGACACGCTGGATATCCATATCTATTATGGAAAAGAAAAAAATAGCTTTGTGTATTATGAAGACGATGGCAGCACCATGAATTATCAGCAAAATAAATTCTGTAAAAGAAGTATAACATTTGATCCAGCGAAAAGTCAAATTCTTTTTTCAAAGCAGCAAGGAACTTTTGTTTCATCATTCAAAAAAGTACAACTTGTATTACATGGATTTCCTGCTACAATAATGCAATTAACCATAACAGGCAGAAAGATCAATCTGCAAAACAGGCATATCGGTTTAATTGATATGTTTAATAATTTGGATGAGCTGTACGACAAGGATTATATGCGGACATTAAAAGAAGGTGAAGTTGTTGGCATACAAAAAACCGGCATCATTGACATTTCTGAAAATGAAATTGAAATAGCTTTTTAAAAGGTATTTTAAAAATGCCGGATATATATCTAATAAATATTAATAGAAATTGTTGCAGAAATAGAAAAAATTAGGTTACTTAAGTTCATTAATTTTATAGCTGATTAACCAACGTCCATTGAAATAAAAATATCTTATGAACCGATTGCTATCGCCATTGCCAATTAATATTAAAACCACCATTGCATTGCTTAGGATCATTATCGGCGCCATGATGATGTATCATGGCTGGGAAGTTTTCAATCCAACACAAATAAAGGAATATGCCCAATGGGATATGTTTAAAAACAGCTCCTCACCTTTGTTAATGCCATATATTGGTAAATCTGCCGAATTACTAAGCGGCATATTACTATTCTTCGGTCTGTTTACAAAAATAGGAGCATTGATATTAATACTCACCATGAGCTATGTCAGTTTTAAGGTTGGCAAAGG
>JAYWAU010000105.1:0-6414 GCA_043782265.1 Ferruginibacter sp.
TGCCGGTTTTACAACAGTATTATAAAGCATACAATACCGTTCCGGAAAAAGTAGCCATTGGGTTTGCAGCGTGGCTTTTATTTATGAAGGCGGTGAAAAAAGAAGGCAATGTTTACGAAGGTGAATTAAACGGAGTAGCTTACCCTATCAAAGATGAGATGGCGGCATATTTCTTTGACCTTTGGCAAAATTTTTCTCCTGAAGATGTTGTTAAAACGGCACTCAGTGATTCATCTTTGTGGGATACAGATTTAACTTTGATTCCGGATTTTGCAAAATCGGTAACAGAAAAACTGCAAAAAATAATGGAACTTGGTATGATGGCAGTCATTCATTCTTCGGGTTGGGCAACGCCGCAGGACTGGCTTACAAGGAGAGGGGATGAGTAAAAAATATTAATGGTTCTTTCCGTTTTTAGGGGTAGGGACAAAAATAAAGTATATGAAACAGCAGGTTTTAAAAGTGCATACAGATGACAATGTACTAGTAGCATTAACCAACTTATCAAAAGGTGCTGCAATTGTTTTTGAAAATGAAACATATGTGTTGCAGGATGACATCAATGCAAAACATAAATTTTTTACCACCGATATGCAGCCGGGTGATAAAGTGATTATGTATGGAGTGCTGGTAGGTACTGCCCAGTCTTTTATTCCAAGAGGAGGGTGGATGTCTACCGCCAATGTAAAGCATGCAGTAGAACCCTACGCATGGAGAAAAACAGATTATCATTGGACGGCCCCTGATGTGTCAAAATTTGCTGACAGAACTTTTAATGGGTACCACCGAGCTGACGGTACGGTAGGTACTGCCAATTACTGGTTATTTATTCCCACAGTTTTTTGTGAAAACAGGAACCTGGATGTAATAAGAGAAGCCTTGCAAAATGAACTGGGCTATGCGGTAACAGACAAGTACAAACGCTATACGCACCAGTTGCTGGAAGCATTTAAAAAAGGAGAAGACATTGAAGCGGTAAATATATTTGATACACCGGTTGCCGCAGCTTCGGCACGTCCATTTAAAAATGTGGATGGTATTAAATTTTTAAATCACCAGGGTGGTTGCGGTGGCACCCGGCAGGATGCAGCCTTGTTAGGCAAGTTGCTCGCTGCTTATGCCAATCACCCCAATGTGGCCGGTGTAACCGTAATGAGTTTAGGTTGTCAGAATTTACAGGTAGGCGATTTTACCGCAGAGCTAAAAAAACGCAACCCCGGCTTTGATAAACCATTGTACATTTTTGAACAACAGCAATCGCAAAGCGAGGAGCAACTTGTTGCCGAGGCCATCAAAAAAACCTTTGAAGGCCTGGTGGAAATTAATACAATAGAAAGAAAGCCTGCTACATTGGATAAATTGTGCATCGGCGTAAAATGCGGTGGCAGCGATGGGTTTAGCGGTATCTCTGCCAATCCTGCGGTTGGCTACACCAGTGACCTTGTGGTGGCCTTGGGTGGCAAAATATTGCTGGCGGAGTTTCCTGAATTGTGTGGCGCAGAACAAAACCTGCTCGACCGCACTGGCGATGAAACCACCGCCAATAAGTTTATTAATTTAATGAAGGAGTACAATGATGCCGCCGTAAAAGTGGGTTCCGGTTTTCACATGAATCCATCTCCGGGAAATATAAAAGATGGCTTAATTACAGATGCTATTAAAAGTACAGGAGCAGCCAAAAAGGGAGGCACATCACCGGTGGTAGATGTGTTGGATTATACAGAACCTGTAACAAAACCTGGTTTAAGTTTGGTGTGTACACCGGGCAATGATGTGGAAGCTACGACAGGTAAAGCTGCCAGCGGTGCAACGCTGATTTTATTTACCACCGGGCTGGGTACACCAACAGGCAATCCTGTTTGTCCTACCATTAAAGTATCTACCAACAGCAACCTCACCAAACGCATGAATGATATCATTGACATTGATACCGGTCCAATCATTGAAGGCGAAAAAACAATTGAAGCAATGGGCGAAGACATTCTGGAGTATTGCATTAAAGCTGCCAGCGGCGAAATTATTCCCAAAGCGGTGTTGTTAAACCAGGATGATTTTATTCCGTGGAAGAGGGGTGTGAGTTTGTAGTTGCCCCTCATTGGTAACTTAGGAAGGTTAGGTGTTTTGGATTATTCAGTTATTAAATGAGCTTTTATTTGACCAACTTTTGTACTGCTATTTAACATTGTTGTGTCACTCCCTTGTACATTTACAGCTTCAGGGAACATGGACAATCATTAATTGTTCCATCCTTGATTTCTAAAAAAGTTTTCCATGAAAAAATTCATAGACGATAATTTTTTATTGCACAGTAAAACTGCCATTGAGCTGTACCATGGTTTTGCAAAAGCAATGCCCATCATTGATTACCACAATCATTTATCGCCGGAGCAGATTGCCAATGACATTAATTTTGAAAACCTTACCCAGCTTTGGTTGTATGGCGATCATTACAAATGGAGGGCCATGCGTACCAACGGCATACGGGAAAAATACATTACCGGGGATGCAACCGATTATGAAAAGTTTGAACAATGGGCAGCAACGGTTCCCTATACCTTGCGCAATCCTTTGTACCACTGGACACACCTTGAGTTGCAGCGTTATTTTAATATCGATAAAATATTGTCTCCCGAAACTGCGAAGGAAATTTATGATGAGTGTTCTGCCAAATTAAAAACACCGGAGTATTCAGTAAAGAATTTGTTGCGTAAAATGAATGTGATAGTGCTTTGCACAACAGATGATCCTGCTGATTCTTTGGAGCATCATCAAAAAATAAAAACCGATGGATTTGAAATAAAAGTGTTGCCCACTTTTCGTCCGGATAAGGCCATGAACGTGGATGATATTGTGAGCTTTAATACTTACGTGAATACATTGCAGGAAGTGTCCAATATTTTAATTGCCTCTTTTGATGATTACCTGCAGGCACTTAAAAGCCGCCATGATTTTTTTGCGGAGGCGGGTTGTTGCATAAGCGACCATGGGCTGGAGCAGATTTATGCGGTGGATTACAATGAAGCAGAAATAAAAAATATATTCCGCAAAATAACTGCCGGTGAATCCATATCACAACCGGAGAACATGAAGTTCAAATCGGCCATGCTGGTAAAATTTGCCACCTGGGATCATGAAAAAAACTGGGTGCAGCAATACCACCTTGGCGCTTTGAGAAACAACAATTCCCGTATGCTGAAAACGCTTGGCGCTGATACCGGCTTGGACTCCATCGGGGATTTTTCGCAGGGCAAGCAATTGTCTAAATTTTTAGACCGGCTGGATAGTACCGATCAACTGGCAAAAACAATTCTTTATAATTTAAACCCGGCAGACAATGAACTGATAGCCACCATGGCGGGTAATTTTAATGACGGCAGCGTGGCGGGAAAAATGCAGTTTGGCTCTTCCTGGTGGTTTTTAGATCAGAAGGATGGCATGACCAAACAGATCAATACACTCAGCAATATGGGGCTGCTAAGTAAATTTGTTGGTATGCTAACAGACAGCCGCAGTTTTATGAGCTACCCCCGCCACGAATATTTCAGGCGCAATCTCTGTAATATTTTTGGTGAGGAAATCGAAAATGGGGAACTGCCTGATGACATTGCATGGACAGGAAAACTGATACAGGATATTTGCTATAACAATGCGAAGGAATATTTTGGGTGGTGATTTCTATTACATTTAAAATGATCTTTTCTCTTTTATTTTATACTTCTTCGTTGCAGGTCTGCCACAACAAAACTTCCGAGGCGATGTCTCTGTACAAAATATATAGTGGTAGCAAATTACTTCAATTGCAGGATTCGCCGACCTATACGGAAGGAATACAAATTTTAAGTACTTCCTATAATTTTAAAAGTACTTAAAACAAAGAAAAATCAATACCTGCTTTCTAAAGATCGGCGAGTCCTTTAACTTTTTTAAAATTGTAAATGCATAACAATTTGTGCAGAGACATCGCCTGGGAAAAAGAGTTGTTTTATTTAACTTTCGATATCTTTATAATTAATAAAATACTTTATAAATAAATTACGTCATTGAATTTTTTTAAAATAAATTTTAATAAAATCAATAAAACAAATCAATACTTTTTTAGTATAGCTATAGTTTTATTTGTTTCAATCATTTGCTATTTTTTTTCTGCTTTTTTAGGGTATAAAGTTGTGGCACTAATTTTAATGGCAACTGTTTCTTTGATTGCGATGTTTTTTAATATCAAACCGGTACTACTGGCTGCTTTGTTAAGTGCATTGGTTTTAAATTTTTTCTTTATCCCTCCTAAATTTACTTTCCATATTGATAATGGAGAGGATGTTTTGCTATTTTTTATGTATTTTATAATAGCTTTTGTAAATGCAGCCCTGACTTTTAAAATAAGGGGGGTTGAAAAAATTGCCAATAAAAAAGAAGAAAAAGAAAATACATTAAAATTGTATAACACACTGCTTCATTCACTTTCGCACGAACTGCGAACACCTATTTCAACAATTATAGTGGCGACAGATAATCTGCAGGCTGATAATAAAAAGCTTTCAGAACATAATAAAGCCGAGTTGCTTTCAGAAATTTCCAAAGCCGCTTTGCGGCTAAATACACAGGTTGAAAATTTACTAAATATGTCCAGGCTGGAATCGGGAAATATTCAACCAAAAAAGGATTGGTGTGACATGAATGAATTAATTTATGAAGTAATAAGCAGCCTTAAAGAAAATTTAGAAAATCGGAGGATAGATATTGAGATTAAAAAGGATATTCCATTCTGCAAACTTGATGTTGGCCTAATGGAACAGGTATTGTACAATCTTATTTTAAATGCGAACTTATATATTCCTGAAGATGCTATTATAACGATTAAAGCTAAACTAATAAACCAAAAACTGATTTTAATTGTAGAAGATAATGGTAATGGTTTTGATACCGCTGAAATTGACAAGGTATTTGAAAAATTTTACCGGTCAAAAAACACAAGTACGGGCGGAACGGGGCTGGGCTTATCTATTGTAAAGGGCTTTGTTCAGGCACACAATGGAACAATTACCCTGGAAAATATTGAAACGGGAGGTGCCTGTTTTACCATAGAATTACCAGTTGAAACAAACTATATCAACAATTTAAAAAATGAATAGCCCAGAAATATTGATTATAGATGATGAGGCGCAAATTCGGAAGTTATTGCAAATAACTTTGCAAAGCAACGATTATAAAGTAGCGCAAGCTTCAACAGCAAGAGAAGGCTTAATAGCAGCAGCAAACCATCCGCCCGATGTAATTTTACTAGACGTAGGTTTGCCAGATGAAAGCGGACATACAGTTCTGAAAAAATTAAGAGAATGGTACTTAAACCCAATTATTATTTTATCTGTACAAAGTGAAGAGCAGGATATAATCAGCGCATTGGACAACGGTGCAAATGATTATTTGGTTAAACCATTTAGAACAGGAGAGTTGTTGGCAAGGATACGTTCTGTATTAAGAGCCAACTCAAGCGAAGAACAAAACTCGGTTCTATTTTTCAATGACATTGAAATAGATTTATCTGCAAGATTGGTAAAGAAAAAAAACGAGATAATAAAATTTACAGCTACCGAATACACTTTACTTTTGATATTGGCAAAAAATCAAGGAAGAGTATTAACCCATCATTTTTTATTAAAATATATTTGGGGTCCCTCCTACATTAATGAGTCGCAATATTTACGGGTCTTTATTGCCCAACTTAGAAAGAAAATTGAAGATGATCCCAATAAACCTATGCATATTGTTACTCAAAGTGGAGTTGGTTACCGGTTTTTGTAAAATCTTTATAAAATCTTTATACTGCTATACCTAATCTTTACATTAGCCTTGCAAATAATGGGTTTCCTTTGATGTAATCAAAATTGAATGGAGTGAATACACCAACTAAATCTGTAAGTAAAGTAACTGCTGCCTCATTATTAGTAGCCCTCGGCATTATTTATGGCGATATCGGCACCAGCCCACTGTATGTTTTAAAAGCCGTTATTGGAGAAAGAAAAATCGATGAAACGCTGGTATTCGGAGGAGTGTCGTTAATTTTTTGGACACTTGTTTTTCAAACAACCATCAAATATGTGTGGCTAACTTTACGGGCAGATAACCAGGGCGAAGGTGGCGTATTCTCTTTATATGCGCTGGTACGCAGGTATAGCAAATATTTAGTAATTCCAACCATTTTAGGTGCAACTACATTATTAGCCGATGGAATTATTACTCCTCCAATTTCTGTTTCCTCCGCCATAGAAGGTTTAAATGCAGTGAATGGTTTAGAAAATATTATTGTTCCCGGAAATGTACTTAGCATTGGAATTGTTATTGCAATAATTTCTGCCCTGTTTTTCTTTCAGCGTTTCGGAACACAATTGATTGGTAAAGCCTTTGGACCAATTATGG